>JAJRTG010000051.1 GCA_024278395.1 Fidelibacterota bacterium
AGCCGGATCAGGCTCTGGGTGAGCTCCTCCACCGTCTCGTTGAACGCCTCGCTCGGGGAATGTCCGTGCTTGCGCAGCACGGCGTACTGCGCCTCCATGATCCCGGCGAGCGCCCCCATCAGCACCCCCCTCTCCCCGGTGAGGTCGCTGTACACCTCGAGCTGAAACGTAGTGGGGAAGAGATAACCGGAGCCGATGGCGATCCCGACCGCGATCGCCCTCTCCTCGGCGCGGCCGGTGTGGTCCTGGTACACGGCGTAGCTCGAGTTGATCCCGCTCCCGGCGAGGAAGTTCTTCCGCACGCTCGTCCCCGATCCCTTGGGGGCGACGAGGATCACGTCCACGAACTCCGGCGGGACGACACCGGTCTGATCGGCGTAGGTGACGGCGAACCCGTGCGAGAAGTAAAGGGCGTCACCCTCCCGCAGGTGCGGCTTTATCCGCGGCCACAGGATCACCTGCGCCGCGTCCGACACCAAGTACTGGACGATCGTCGCCCGGTCCACCGCCTCCTCGAACGGGAACAGGGTCTTCCCCGGGACCCAGCCGTCCCCGATCGCCTTCTCCCACGAGCGGCGGCGGTTCGGATCGCCGCCCACGATCACGGGTATCCCGTTGTCGCGCATGTTGAGCGCCTGGGCCGGTCCCTGCACCCCGTAGCCCAACACCGCCACCACCTCGCCCTGCAACACGTCGCGCGCCCGGTCGAGTGGAAACTCCTCCCGGGTGACGACCTCCTCGATCACTCCGCCGAAATCGATCTTCATCCGTTTCCTCCTTGTTTGACACCGTTATTTCCGCGCACCATCGCCACCCGGCCGGTGCGCACCATCTCCAGGATCCCGAACGGCCGGAGGACCTCCACCAGGCCGTCGATCTTCTCCTCCGTCCCGGTCGCCTCCACGATCAACGACTCCAACCCGACGTCGACCACCCGCGCCCGGAACGTGTCCACTAACTGCATCAGCTCCGACCGGGTGCGCGGGTCCGGAGTCCGCACCTTGATCAGGGCGAGATCGCGCATCACCGCCGGTTGGTCGGAGATGTCCTCCACCCGGATCACGTTCACCAGCTTGTACAGGTGCTGCGCCACCTTCTCGGCGTCGGTGCGGGTGGAGTCCACCACGATCGTCATCCGCGATATCCCCGGGGTCTCGGTGTGCCCGACGGTCAGGCTCTCGATGTTGAACGCCCGTCGCCGGAACAGGGAGGCGACCCGGGCGAGCACCCCGGGTTTGTCCTCGACGCGGGCGATCAGCGTCCGATTCACCTTTTACCTCCCGCCGTCGGAAGGGGACGATGGATCATCTCGTGCAGGGCAGCACCGGCCGGTACCATCGGATAGACGTTCCCGTACTCCCCCTCCTCCACCACGTGGAAGTCGATCAACGCCGGTCCGGGATGCCTCCTCGCCTCGGCGACCGCCTGCACCGCCCCCTCCGGGTCATCCACCCGCCACGCGCGGATCCCGTACGCCTCCGCAAGCTTGATGAAATCCGGGTTGACGAGGCGGGTCGCCTCGTACCGCTTGTCGTAGAACATCTCCTGCCACTGGCGGACCATCCCGAGGTATCCGTTGTCGCACAGGGCTATCTTGACCGGAAGCCCCTCCTGTACTACGGTCGCCAGCTCCTGCACCGTCATCTGCAGTCCCCCGTCCCCTACAATCGCCCACACCTCGGCGTCGGGCCGGGCGATCTGCGCCCCGATCGCCGCTGGCAGCCCGAACCCCATCGTTCCCAACCCGCCGGAGGTGATGAACGCGTTGGGGCGATCCGTCCGGTAGTACTGCGCGGCCCACATCTGGTGCTGCCCCACGTCCGTCACCACGATCGCCTCCCCTGCAGTTGTCTCCCAGACGGCGTTGATCACGTGGGGGACGGTGAGGCGATCGTCCGGCGCCCGGTGAACGATGTCGACAGCCCGCGCCTCGTCCCGCCACTGTTCAATCCGGCTCAACCATTCCCGCTGCTCCACCGCGTTCACCAGCGGAACGAGCGCCTCGAGCACCCGCCGCACGTCCCCCTGGATCGGCACGTCCACCGGGACGAGCTTGTTCAGCTCGGCGGCGTCGAGGTCGACGTGCACCTTGCGCGCCCGCGGGGCGTAGCGGTCGAGATCGCCGGTCACCCGGTCGTCGAACCGCATCCCGAGCGCGATCAACAGGTCCGCCTCCTGGATCGCCCGGTTCGCCGCGGCGTCCCCGTGCATCCCCATCATCCCGAGGTAGAGGGGATGGGAAGCGGGGAATCCGCCCTTGCCGAGCAGGGTTACAGCAACCGGAGCGCTCACCCGCTCCGCGAATGTCAGCAGGACCTCCTCGGCCCCGGCCATCAGGACCCCGTGACCGGCGAGGATCACCGGACGGGACGACTCATCCATCAACCGCGCAGCGCGGCGGATCACCTCGGTCAGATCGGGACCTGCCGTATGCGCCTCTCCGGGCAGGCGCACCTCATCGGCCGGAGGGACGAACTCGGTGGCCGCCTGCTGCACGTCCTTGGGCAGGTCGATCAACACCGGACCGGGGCGGCCGTGGCGCGCGATGTAGAACGCCTCGTGGATCACCTCCGCCAGATCCGCGACGTCCGTCACCAGGTAGTTGTGCTTGGTGATCGGGATGGTTATCCCGGTGATGTCCGTCTCCTGGAACGCATCGGAGCCGAGGAGGGAAGTGGAAACCTGACCGGTGATGCAGACGATGGGGGAGGAGTCCATCATCGCGGTTGCGATGCCCGTTACCAGGTTCGTCGCCCCCGGTCCGGAGGTGGCGATCGCCACCCCCACCCTTCCGGAGGCGCGGGCGTAACCGTCGGCGGCGTGGGCCGCTCCCTGCTCGTGGCGGACGAGGACGTGCCGGACTCCGTATTCGCTCCGCGGGTGATAGGTATGCATGATCGCCCCGCCCGGGATCCCGAACGCCACCTCCACCCCCTCGCGCCGCAACATCTCCCACACGATCTGCGCGCCGGTCAGTCTCATCGTTCCTCCTTTGAGCAAAAATTTAGGGCCGCCCGGTTGGACGGCCCTTTTCGGCTTTTTATTATGTGGTCCCGTCCAACCCGCTAAGGCCCACCCCCGATAATCAGGGTAATAACCAGGACGAGCAGGACAGAGACCACACTAAACTTGTTCACTCGATAGTACCTCCAGTACTTCAAGCACCATAGCACCTCTTCCCCCGCTTGTCAAGAGCATGCATATCAAATACCGATCCCTAGGATGTTTTCAGCACCGCCTTCCCGGACTTGCGCGCAGAGGGAGTTGCGGCTAGGATCTCATGACTTCAGCAAGGGAGGCACAATGCGCAGGCACTTTCTCACATCGGAGTCGGTTACCGAGGGGCACCCGGACAAGATCGCCGATCGCATCTCGGACGCGGTCCTCGACGCGATCCTCACAGAGGACAAGGAAGCGCACGTGGCGTGCGAGACCTTCCTCACCACCGGGCTGGTCCTCGTCGGCGGGGAGATCTCGACCGAGACATACGTCGACATCGACCGGATCGCCCGGCGGGTGATCAAGGAGGTCGGCTATCACCAGCCCGACTACGGGTTCAACTACCGCGACTGCGCTATCCTTTCCACGATCCACGGCCAGTCCCCGGAGATCGCCGCGGCGGTGGAAAAGGCCAAGGAGGTCCGCAACGGCGCGGCGAAGAACGACTACGATGTGATCGGCGCCGGGGATCAGGGGATCATGTACGGCTACGCCTGCACCGGTACCCCTGAGCTGATGCCGCTTCCGATCACCCTCGCCCATCGGCTGACCCGGCGCCTCGCCGCGGTGCGCAAGGACGGGACCCTCCCCTATCTGCGGCCGGATGGCAAATCGCAGGTGACGATCGAGTACGATAACTCCCGCCCGATCCGGGCCAAAGCCGTGCTCATCGCCGCTCAGCACGACCCGGAGGTCGACCCCGACGAGATGCGGGAGGAGATCATCACCCACGTGATCAACCCGGTGATGAAGGAATGGCTGGACGATGGGACCGAGCTCCTCGTCAACTCCTCCGGCAGGTTCGTGCTCGGCGGGCCGGCGGCCGACACCGGGATCACCGGCCGCAAGATCATCGTCGACACCTACGGCGGGTACGGCTCGCACGGGGGTGGGGCGTTCTCCGGCAAGGACCCGACCAAGGTCGACCGCTCCGGCTCGTACATGGCCCGCTACGTGGCGAAGAACATCGTCGCCGCCGGGCTCGCCCGCGAGGTGGAGGTCCAGATCGCCTACGCGATCGGGCGCGCCGCGCCGCTCGCGGTCAACGTGGATACCTACGAGACCGGGGAGTACCCGGACGACGTGCTGCGCGAGGCGGTGATGAGGGTGTTCGACTTCCGCCCGGGGGCGATCATCGATCGGCTCGAGCTCCTGCGCCCGATCTACGAGCCGTTCTCGTGCTACGGCCACTTCGGCCGGGTCGAGCTCGACCCGCCGTGGGAGCGGACCGACCGGACGGAGGAGTTGAGAGCGGCCCTTCCGAGCAAAGGAATAATCGCCTAGCCCGAGATCTCGATCCTCCGCACCCCGGAAAGGGAGGAGATCATCTCCCCGATCTCCGACAGGTCGACCGTGCCGCGGTGGCGGACCCGGAACCGGAGCGTGACCAGCTCATCCGTGTCGTTCCACTCC
>JAJRTG010000052.1 GCA_024278395.1 Fidelibacterota bacterium
CGAACGCCCGCCTCTTCCCGGGAAGCCCGACCAAGGTGCGCAGCGCGGCCGCGGTGGAATCCGGGTTGGCGTTGTAGGTGTCGTCGAGGATGTAGCCGAACGGGGCGGGAACGAGGTTGAGCCGATGGGGAGGCGGAACGAAGGTACAGATCCGCTCCTCGATCTCCTCCTCCGCGAGCCCGAGCTGAAGCGCGCAGGCGACAGCGGAGAGGACGTTCCCCGCGTTGTGCGCTCCGAGGATCCGCGTCTCGAGCCGGAGCCGATCCGTCTCGATCAGAAGACCGGGGAAGACCGACGCGACCCTTCCCCGAAGATCGCCTCCCCTCGTCCCCACGCTGATGATCCGGCCCTTCCATTCACGCGCCCGCTGCGCGAGGGGCTCGGAGTCGAGGTTCACGATCGCTGTCCCATCTCCCGGAAGCCCCTCCACTAACGACCACTTCTCCCGCGCCACCGCCTCCAGATCCCCGAACCCGGCAAGGTGTCCCCGCCCGACCATGGTGATGATCGCGATATCCGGCCGGACCAGCCGGGCAAGGGGCCCGATATCCCCGGGCCTGTCCGCTCCGAGCTCGAACACCCCGAACTCCGCGCTCCGCGGCATCGACAGAAGCGCGATCGGGACCCCGATCTCCGTGTTGTACGAGCGCGGAGCGACGAACACCTCGTGGTCCGCGGAGAGGAGATGGCCGAGGAGCATCTTCGTCGTCGTCTTCCCGCAGGTACCGGTGATCCCGACGATCGTCCCGGAGAGCTCCTCCCGCCACGCCGCGGCCAAGCGGGGGAGCGCCTCCCGGGTGTCGTCGACCAGGATCAGGTTGCGGGCGTTCCCCGGGATGGAAGTCACATCGGAGACGATCGCCCCGCACGCCCCGCGGGAGAACGCCTCCTCCAGGTGGGCGTGCCCGTCCGTCCGGGCCCCTTTGAGGGCGACGAACAGGTCCCCCGGCGCGACCTCCCGAGAGTCGTGGATCACCCGGACCGGACGCGCCTCTTCGCCCCGAAGGATCCTCCCGCCGAGGATGCGGGCGCATTCGACCACGGAGAACATTACTTCTCTTTCTCGGGGGTCTGCTCCGCCGGGTAGAGGTAGGCCTGCACCTCGCGCGAGTCGTACAGGAAGTAGCCGGTGAAGTCCTGCCTGACTTTGTCGATCCCCTGCAGGGCGTCGAGGTACGGTGAATAGGGATCAGGGGCGAACAGCTCGACGGTGAGGGTGTCGTAGCTCGGCAGATCCTCGATCGCGTCGATCAGTTCCTCCAGACTGTGGAACTCCCGCGGATTCTCACCGCTCTCCAGCGGCCGCGGCCCTCCGTAGGCGCGCACCGTGATGTAGTCGATGGAGTAGGCGTCGAGGTTGTCCGGGATCTTGATCTCCCCTTCCACGGTCCTGTTCTCCCCCTGATACGTTTGGAGCTCGACCGTGTAGTGGATCGTGTCCCCGGGGGAGTAGGAATCCGAGTCAAGTTCGAGGTGATTGATGTGGATCGCCTTCAGCTCTTTGGTCACCTGCATCGATGCGGCGATGCGGGTGATCTTGGGATCCTGGAAGTCGTTGTACTGAAGGAAGGCGACGATGTTGGCGAGCTGCCACGGCGGATAGACGGCGACGTCCTGGGTGCTCAGGAAGAGGTCGTGCCGCTCGAGCGGCTTCGGCATCCCGTCTCCCAGGATCTGATAGTTGACCTCCACCGTCCCCTGGCCGATCCGATCCAGCGAGGAATCGATCGCTTGAAGCCCGCTCGCCAGGATCAGGTACCACATGATCCGCGGCTCGTCGACGAGGTCGATCCGTAACGAGTTGGTGGCGCCATTATCCGCGTCGTGCACCCCGAGGGACAGATCGACGAGGTGGGAGGAGCGGCCGAGTCTGCCGCCGATCGCGGTCATCCGATCGGCGAGGATGGCCCCCACCTCTTCGCCGAGCGTCCCGATCTTGAACGACGCGTCGTACGCCTTGATCGTGTCGTAGATGTGTACAGTGGTCAGCGGGAAGTCGGATACGCCGTTGGTGAGGAACGGATGGCCGAACCCGATGACGGCGTTCCCGTCACGGTAGGTGACGGTGCCGAGGGCTCCGATCGTCACGTCACCGGTCGCAAGCGCCACCCCGAGCCCCCCTCCCGGAACGAGCGGGCTCGTCCCCTGGCCGGGGGCGGTCGTCCCGCCGGAGAGCGGATTGAGCCGCAGGTTGTAGGCCGAAAGCCCGCGCGGATCGAGGTCGAACTTCAGCGGGAGGAAGGAATCGATCAGTCCCTTGGGCTCCGCCCCCGGCCCGTCCATCAGCGCGGACAGGGCCCGCCCGGAGAGGCCGCTCACGAGAAGCGGGGTGGCGACGGGCCAAGCAAAGATAGTATCCGGAGCGGCGGCCACCGCTGCCGGGGAGGGCGGCGTGAATCCGTCCACCAATCTCACCCCGGGAAGGACGGCGTCAGGGGAGGGTGTGGAGGCGACGTTCTCTTTCACCTCGTCGAGGACCGGGAGCATCGTCTCGATCGGGGTGACGAGCCCGATCGGGGTGAGGGCCTTCGACCACGCCGCAGCCCGGCTGAGGGCACCGATCAGTTTCCCGTCGATGTAGACAGGGCTTCCGCTCATCCCCTGCGCGATCCCTCCGGCCCGGCCGATCGCCTCCCCGCTCACCCGCACTACGATGAAGTCGCTCTTGTCGCCGGGTTCATCGATCACCCCGAGGACGTCCACGTTGAACTCGCTGATCACGTCATCGGCCACCACCGTCTTCCCGATCCCGGTCATCCCGGGCCTTATCTCGTCGAGGAACATGAACTCCGACCGGTCGTACCCGAACGCGAGCGCCCCGAGAATGAGGAGCCCGGCCGCGAGCGTCAGTCCCACCATCTTTCCCTTCATCATCACCGCTCCTTCTCCGCCGGGGCGGAAGTCCCTCTTTGCTCCGCGGCGTCAGCCGCCCTCCGCTTCTCCCTGTCCGCCCGTTCGTACGCCTCGATGATCCGGGCGACAAGGGGATGGCGGACGACGTCGGACTTGTCGAGGTAGACGAACGATATTCCTTCGATCCCCTGCAGGATCCGCTGCACCGCCATCAATCCCGACTTCTCCTCCGCGAGGTCGACCTGGGTGACGTCCCCGGTGATCACCGCCTTGGAGTTGAACCCGAGGCGGGTGAGGAACATCTTCATCTGGATCGAGGTCGTGTTCTGCGCCTCGTCGAGGATGACGAAGCTGTTGTTCAAGGTGCGGCCGCGCATGAACGCGAGCGGTGCCATCTCGATCCGGCCGTGTTCGGTCAGCTTCTCGAACTCGCGCGCCGGGATCATGTCGAAGATCGCGTCGTACAGCGGGCGCAGGTACGGGCTCACCTTCGCCTCGATGTCCCCGGGGAGGAACCCGAGCTCCTCTCCCGCCTCCACCGCCGGGCGGGTGAGGATGATCCGCTTCACCCGCTCCGTCTTCAGGTAGTTGATCGCCATCGCCACCGCGAGGTACGTCTTGCCCGTCCCGGCCGGGCCGATGGCGAACACGATGTCGTTGTTGCGGATCGCCTCCACGTAGCGGTGCTGGCCCACCGTCTTCGGGCGGATCTCCTCCCCCCAGTGGGTCACCCGCACGACGTCGGAGAGGACGCCGTCCACGCCGTTGTGCCCCTTCACCTGGGTGATCAGATACCGGACCTCGGCGAGGGTGGGGACGTGGTTCGACTCGATGACGTCGAGGAGCTTCTCGAACAGCCTCCGCACATCCTCGACCTCCTCGGGGGTCCCCTCGATCCGGATCGTCCCCCCCCGGGCGATGATCTTGGCGGAAAAGGCCTTCTCGATCTCCTTCAGATTGCGGTTGAACTGACCCAGAAGCGCCGTCGATTCGGCGTTATCGCGCAGGGTGATCTCAACGTGCGTCTCCTTAATCTTTCCTCACCCCTTCTAGACGGCCGGGAAGGGCGGCGGTAATCTCGACCCTTACCTCGTCTCCCACCGCCAGATCCCCGGTTACGAACGTATCGATGTACCCGCGCGTGTACCCGCGCCAGGCACCGTCCTTCCTCTCTTCGATCAGGATCTCTTCTTCTTTGCCCACAAACTCGGATAGCACCAGTTCTTGTACTCCGCGATACACTTCTTCCAATCTCTTCGCCCGCTCGTGCTTCACAGGCGCCGGGACCTGCCCGGCAGACCCGGCGGCGGCGGTCCCAATACGGGGAGAGTACCTGAATATATGGAGGTTTGCAAACCCCACCTCCTCGATCAATTCACAGGTGTTTCGAAACGCATCCTCGTCCTCACCCGGGAACCCGACGATCACGTCCGCTCCGAACGTCGC
>JAJRTG010000053.1 GCA_024278395.1 Fidelibacterota bacterium
AGTCCGTCGAGGACCACGATCCGGTACGACGGCTGTCCCTTTCTTCCGATCTTCTTCAAACGAATCTTCGCTGCCATTTCCTCACTCCTTTAGTCGTTTTTGTAGTCTTCAGCCTCAACCGCCGCGATATCCTCGGGAAGGATCCGTTACGACGGCTCCCCGAAGAAATCGACCGGGAAGCGGCCCTTTCCCATATGCTTCTTCCCAACGAATTTGAGGGCGCGCTTTGCATCGTTGAACCGGGCGAGGACCCGGTTTACGTCCCGCACCTTGGTCCCGCTCCCCCGCGCGATCCGCCGCTTGCGGCTTCCCCCAATTATAGACGGGTTCAGCCGCTCTTCCAACGTCATCGAGCGGATGATCGCCAGAGCCCGGTCGATCTCCGCCTCGTCGACCTCCGGAGCCCCCTTGAGCTTGCTCATCCCGGGGAGCTTGTCCAGGATCTGGGAGAACGGGCCGAGCTTGCGCATCTCCTCGAGCTGCTCGAGGAAGTCCTGCAGGGTGAACCGGTTCTTGCGGATGCGGGTGGCGAGGGCCTCCGCCTTCTTCTGGTCGAGCTTCGCCTCGGCCTGCTCGATCAGGGTGAGGACGTCCCCCATCCCGAGGATCCGGGTGGCCATTCGGTCGGGATGGAACGGCTCGAGCTCATCGACCTTCTCCCCCACCCCGACGAACTTGATCGGGGCCCCGGTGACCGCGCGGATGGAGAGCGCCGCACCGCCGCGCGCGTCCCCGTCGAGCTTGGTGAGGATCACCCCGGTGATGTTCAGCCGGTTGTGGAACTCGGCCGCGATGTTCACCGCCTCCTGCCCGGTCATCGCGTCGGCGACGAGGAGGATCTCGTCCGGCGGGACCGCCTTCGCGATCTCCTCAAGTTCCCGCATCATCTCTTCGTCGATCTGCAGCCGACCGGCGGTGTCGAGGATGATGACGTCGTACAGGTTCTCCTCCCCCCATTCCCGCGCCCGCGCCGCGATCCGGGGCGGGGTGAGGTCGGGGAAGGAAGCGACCGGGATCCCGAGGCTCTTCCCCAAGGCCACCAGCTGATCGATCGCCGCCGGGCGATAGACGTCGGCGGCCACGAGCCCGGGGGTGTGGCCCTTCTTCTTGAGCAGGAGCGCGAGCTTAGCCGCGGTGGTCGTCTTTCCCGATCCCTGCAGCCCGACGAGCATGATCACCGCCGGACGGCGGTCGAGCCGCAGGCCGGCCTGCTCTTTCCCCATCAGGGTCGTGAGCTCGTCGCGCACGATCTTTATCAGCTGCTGGGCCGGGGTGAGGCTCTCCAGGACCTCCTCCCCGATCGCGCGGGCGCGGATCCTCGCGATCAGATCCTTGACCACCTTGTAGTTGACATCGGCCTCGAGCAGAGCGAGGCGGATCTCGCGCAGGCCCTCGTTCACGTCCTTCTCCGAGAGCTTCCCCTTCCCGCGCAGGCGGGAGAAGACCCCGGTCAGCCGCTCGGTTAACGAATCGAACATCTCATCCTCCCACGGTTCCTGAGCCTTGATACAGGGTAAGCCCGGTCGTCGCCCGCGTCAACCGAGGCCCTCGTCATCCAGGAAGCCGGTTCCGATCTTTCCCTCCTGAAACGCGGGATGGGCGATGATCTCCTGGGCGAGGGTGCGGGTGGTCGCCACCCCGTCGATCCGGAACCGCTCGAGCGCCGTGTACATCCTGATCCGCGCCTCCTCCCGGTCCTTACCCCACGTGATGAGCTTCGCCAGGAGCGAGTCGTAGTAGGGGCGGACCTCCATCCCGTCGTAGATGTGGGTGTCGAGCCGCACCCCGCACCCTCCGGGGAGCTCGTGGATCCTGATCCTTCCGGATGACGGGAGGAACCCCTTTTCCGGGTCCTCGGCGTTCAGTCGGCACTCGATCGCGTGTCCGCGGGCGGGGAACTCCTCCTGGGAGATCGGCTCCCCGGCGGCGATCCTGATCTGCTCCTTCACCAGGTTCACCCCGGTGATCATCTCACTGACCGGGTGTTCCACCTGGATGCGGGCGTTCATCTCGATGAAGTAGAAGCTCCCCTCCTCGTCGAGGATGAACTCGACCGTCCCGGCGTTCCGGTAGTTCAGGGCGCGGGCGGCTGTGAGGGCGGCCAGGTGGAGCTGCTCGCGCATCTCCGGGTCGAGGTTCGGGGCGGGCGCCTCCTCGATCAGCTTCTGGTGGCGGCGCTGGATCGAGCACTCCCGCTCCCCGAGCTGGACGATCCTCCCGAAGGAGTCCCCGAGGATCTGCACCTCGATGTGGCGCGGGTTTATCAGGGCGCGCTCCATGTAGAGCTGGGGGTTCCCGAACGCGGCCTCCGCCTCGCGGGCCGCCTGCGCCACCGCCTGCGGGAGGGACTCCTCGTCGTGCACCAGGCGCATCCCCCGCCCTCCGCCTCCGTATACCGCCTTCACCAGCAGGGGATATCCGACCCCAGCCGCTGCCGCGAGGAGCTCGGCCTCCTCCTCCGGGACCTCGGCGGCCGGGAGGACCGGGACCCCGGCGGCGGCGACCGTCCGGCGGGCGGCGAGCTTGTCCCCGACCAGCGTGATCGTGCGGTGGTCGGGTCCGATGAACGTGAGCCCGTGATCGGCGCACACCTCGACGAAATCGGGGTTCTCGGCGAGGAAGCCGTAGCCCGGGTGGACCGCCTGCGCCCCGGTCACCTCGGCCGCGCTGATCAGGGCGGGGATGGAGAGGTAGCTTCGCGCCGGATCGGCCGGTCCGATGCAGATCGACCGGCCCGCCATCGCCAGGTACGGCATCCCCCGATCGGCCTCCGAGTAGACCGCGACGGAATCGAGCGACAGCTCGCGGCACGCCTCGATGATCCGCAGGGCGATCTCCCCGCGGTTCGCCACCAACACCCTGTCGAAGCTCACGATTTCTCGAACAAGAAGAGGGGCTGCCCGTACTCCACCGGAGTCCCGTTCTCGGCCAGGATCCGGCGCAGCTTCCCTCCACGCTCCGCCTTGATCTCGTTCAGCACCTTCATCGCCTCGATGATGCACAGGGTGTCGCCCGGCGAGACCTCCGTCCCTTCCTCGACGAACGGTGGGGCGTCGGGGGACGGGCGGAGATAGAACGTCCCGACGAGGGGGGCGGCGAGGGTGAACGTCCCTTCCTCCTCGTTCTCCTCCGGGGGGAGCGGCTCGTTCCGCGAGATCGTCGGGACGGACTCACGCTTCACCGTGATGCGGCGGTCCCCCTCCCAGACGGTGATCTCGGTCAACCCCTCCCGCTTGAGAAGCTCGATCAGCCTTTTCAGATCCTCCATCCAGCCTTCCTCCTTTTGGCTCGGGGGTGATTTTATCTAAAATCGACTCCGTTTGACAGGATGGGGTGGTCTTGCAATCGGGCTTTGAGGTCCCGATAATTGGGGTTGTGAGGTGAACCTTGCTGTGTCGATTGGAGCGCAGGTTGCGCTGCTTATCTTCTTAGTCGCTTGTTCGGCCTACTTCTCAAGCGCGGAGACCGCGATTACTTCCCTCGATGAAGGGAGGTTGCGGTACCTTGTGAACGCGCATAAGCGCAAGCGCCGCGGGCTCTCCCTCCTCTTGGACGAGCCGAACGACATGATCACCGCGCTTCTGATCATGAACAACCTGGCGAACGTCGGGGCGAGCTCGCTGATGACGTTCGTCTCCCTGCGCCTTCTGCCCAAGGGGCTCCCGAGCTATCAGGCCGGGCTCCTTGCGACCGGGGTGATGACGGTGTCGCTCCTCATCTTCGGGGAGATCACCCCGAAGAACTTCGCCAAGAACAACGCCGAGCGGTTCACCCTGGCGACGATCAACCAGGTCTACGCGCTCACCCGCGTGCTCAAACCGGTGATCCTGTTGTTCCGCGGGATCGCCCACGGGATCATCCGCCTGTTCGGGGAGGACCTGTCGCAGGAGGAGCCGCTTGCGGTGAGCGACGAGCAGATCGAGACCCTGATCGACGCCGGTGAGGAGAGCGGCCTGATCGACGCCGAGGACGGGGAGATGATCCGCCGCATCCTCGACTTCGACGAGATGACCGCCGAGCAGGTGATGGTCCCCCGCACCGAGGTGCAGTCGATCGAGGTGCGCACCTCCCCGGCCAAGGCACGGGAGATCGTGGCCAAGGACGGCCATTCCCGCTTTCCGGTCTACGACCGCGTCCCCGATAACGTCGTCGGGACCCTGTACGCCAAGGACCTGCTCCTCGAGGTGGACAACCCCCGGCCCACCCTGCACGGGCTCCTGCGCCCGGCCTACTACACCCCGACGACCAAGCCGATCAACATCCTCCTGCGCGAGTTCCAGCGGGAGCGGGTGCACATGGCGATCGTGATCGATGAGTTCGGAGGGATGGCCGGGATCGTCACCCTGGAGGACATCCTGGAGGAGATCGTGGGGGAGATCGAGGACGAGTACGACCGGCCGGTGGCGCTGATCAAGCGGATCTCGCCGGACGAGGCGCTGATCGATGGCGACACCTCGATCCATTATCTGAACCGCACTATGGACATCGAGCTCCCTGAGGACGAGGGGGTGACGGTGAGCGGTCTGATCCTCCACCGCCTGGAGAAGATGCCCAAGGTGGGGGACGTGGTGCGGGTCGGCCCGGTGGAGCTGACCGTCGAGGGGGCTACCGAGCGGGAGATAACATCGGTGCGGGTGGTCGTCGACCGCGATGCACAGGGAGAGGATGAGGGCGATTAGCCCGAAGGAGTTGTGATGAGACGGTTAGGTTTATGGTTCTTTTTATTTTTGGTCGTGGGGGTCGTCGGACTGCAGGCCGTGGCCGCAGGGAGCGTATCCCTCAACGTGAAGATCGATCCGGAGGCCCGGCTGATCTCCGGGACCGAGGAATTGACGTTCACTCCGGACGGTTCCCGGGTTTACTTCATTCTCCTTGCCAACCTCGACCGGGAGGTGAATCCCTACCTGAACGATCGGGCGATCGATCAGGTCTATCCGGACGGGTTCGATCCGTCCTGGACCACGGTCGAGGCGGTGGAGATGGTGCAGAGCGACGGGAAGGTCGCGCTCCCGTTCAGGCTCCTCTCTATGCCCCCGGAGTTTCAGACCTACTCGTTGAAGGAGACCGTGCTGGCCCTCGATCTTCCGCGGAGCGGAACCGAGGTCACCCTTCGGCTTCGCTTCTCCACCCTCGTTCCCCGTCGGGCCGGGCCCGATCAGACGGAGAACGAGGGGGTGATCACCTGGCGGTTCGGGTGGGCGCCGCTTCCGCTCCTTCCCCAGTCCGATTGGTCTGATGCTGACGGAGTCCTCCGGTACACCGGGGAGGGGACGTATCCGCTCCTCATCCCGGCGTTGCGCTACTCCGGGACGATCAGGGTCCCGACCGGGTACACCCTGGTCTGCGGCACGGACTACGTGGAGCCGACGGAGGGGGAGGATGAGGACGTCTACGAGCTCAAGAACGAGTCGGAGACGCGGGGGATCGCGTTCGCGCTCTCGAAGGACTACGAGAGCTTCTCCCTCCAGATGGGCGCCACCACGATCGAGGTCGGCTACCTACCCGGACACGATGAGGAGGCGCGCCTGTTCGCGACGTACGCCCGCGACATCCTGCGGGAGTACGAGGCCCGGTTCGGTCCCTACCCGCGCAAGCGGCTCGTTATCGCGGAGGATCCGAACCGCGACGGCACCTCCATGGCCGCCGACGGGATCATCTTCATCTCGAGCTTCTACTTCACCCACCGGAACGTCACTCTCCCCGGGATCCTCAACCGGCTCGACGAGTTCGTCCTCGCCCACGAGATCGCCCATCAGTGGTGGGGGATCGGGGTCGGGGTGGACATGAACGCCGGGAACTGGCTCTCCGAGGGGCTCGCCCAGTACTCGGCCGTCTCCTACTTCGAGGGCAAGTACGGGGCGACCGGGCCTAACCTGTTCCCGGAGTTCGGGAAGGGGGTCGTGGAGAACTTCATCAAGTCCCAGTTCGGGTTCCTGAACCTGCGCGAGCACCAGATCGAGCTTCCCTACATCCTCAACCTGGAGAGGGGGTTCGACGAGCCCCTCGTGGAGCCGCTCGCCTCGGTTAAGTACGAGAACGCAAGCGTGGTTCGCATCTACGACAAGGGATACCTCGTGATGCGGGATATCGAATCCTACCTCGGAGGCCGGGAGCGCTTCGATGCGGCCCTGCGGACCGCGGCCGGTCGGTACATGCACGGGGAGATGAGCGTCGAGGCGTTTGAGCGGCTGCTCGGTGAGTCCTCGTCGAGGGTCCTTCGTCCGCTGTTCGAGACGTGGGTGTACGGCGACGGTACGGTCGATTACGGGGTGAAGATCCTGTCCCGCGTCCGCACCAAGGACGGCTACAAGACGACGGTGACGGTATCCCGCGACGGGGGGATCCCCCGGCCGGTGGTGGTCGAGGCGATCCTTCGGGATGGAAAGACGGTTCGAAGGACATGGGACGGGGAGAATCTTCAGGATACGCTGACCTTTACTACCCAGGAGCCCGTATCCCGGGTGACGATCGATCCGGATCATCTCATCCCGGACCGCGACCGGCTGAACAACAACGCCCCGGTGAAGTTCGTCGTGGCGGCGAAGGAGAACTCGTTCCCGCTCGACGCCTACCTGATCCGGCCCGATCCGGTCTCACAGGGGGTCACGATAAGCTACCTCGATCGGATGCAGATCCGGATCGAGCAGGGGATGGCGGCCGCCCGGATCGCGATCGGCCGGAGCCACTATATCTCCCTCTCCGCGAAGCTGCAGAAGGGCGACCTCGACGCCACGGCGAGCTACACCTACCTCTCGTTCTCCCGACTGGAGACCGGCTCCCCGGGGACGTTCTGGGCTCCGACCCTCTCGTTCACCGTCGGGGCGCGGCGGATGGTGACGGACG
>JAJRTG010000054.1 GCA_024278395.1 Fidelibacterota bacterium
ATCGTTCCACAGCCCGAGCATTACGTTGATCAGGGTCTCGCGCACCACCTCCTCGGGCATGATCACCGTGCCCGGCATCCCGATGTGGTGATAGGGGTGCCCGCCGTAGTTAAGCGGCGAGAACACGAGGTTCACCGGATGTCCCTGTTTCTCGGTGTACCGGCGCAGACCTTCTATCAACTGCGTCACCTGGAACAGGTCGTGTCCGGAGCAGGAGTGGTCCCCGTGCCGCTCGGTGGAGGCGACGGGAATGATCACGATGTCGTTTTTGCGCCGGTTCTCCACCACCTTGCTCCGCGGGGTCGTCTGGATGTACGAACCCGGTTTGCCGAGCTCCGGCGGGGACGGGATCCCGTATTCATCGAGGATCCGGTCGATCTCCTCGTCGGAGGCGTCCCAGATCTCCTTCTTCAGCCGCCCGACCGTTGAGTCCTCGAACACCACCTGCGGGAGTTCGGTCTTGAGCCATTCTGCCATTTCTCCTCCTTAGGGCTTGATGATGATCTTCCCGTCCTCGCGCTTGGTCGCCTTCTCCAGGGCGTCGAGCGCCTGATCGAGCGGGAATCGGGCCGTGATGATCTTGGAGTTGTCGATCAACCCGGAGCCCATCAGGCGGATCACCGACGGGAAGATGGCGTGCCCGGAGTGTCCCTGGGCGCCGAACAGTTGTGAGCGGCGGATCTGGAACCGCTCGAGGAACATCGGGACCTTCTGCGCTGCCCGGCCGATCACCGCGATCTTGCCGTTGATCGCCAGGGTCTTCTCCATCTCCGGGATCGTTTTATCCGGGGCTCCGGCGGCCTCGACCGACAGGTCCGCCCCCTCGCCGTGGGTGATCTCCATTACCACCTCGCTCGGGGTCACCTCGCGCGGGTCGTAGACGTAATCCGCCCCAACTTCCTTCGCCAGGGTGCGGCGGACCTCCGATACCTCGAACGCGATCACCTTCGCCGCACCGGACGCCTTGGAGAGCTGGATCGCCCCGAGCCCGATCGGACCGGCGCCGTAGACCACGACGTACGCCCCGGGACGGAACCCGCCGGCGCGCTCGAACACCCCGTTGTAGGCGACGCACGTCGGCTCGGTCGTCGCCGCCACTTCCCAGGCGAGTTCCTCATCGGCGTAGCGCTCGAACACCGCGTCGACGCTCCAGCACAGCTTGGCCGGGACGACGATGTACTCGGCCATCGCTCCGTCGATCGTAAACCCGATCTCCTCGAGGTTCTCGCAGTGGTTGGGGAACCCGTCGCGGCAGGCGCGGCAGTGCCCGCACCAGACCATCTCCTCGACCGTCACCCGATCCCCGACCTTGAACTTCGCCCCCTCCGGTCCCGGTCCGATCTCCACGATCTCACCGGCGAACTCGTGCCCGATGATCGCCGGGAACTTGGTCAACCCGGGATAGAGGATGTAGTCGTCGGCGTCGTGCTCGTAGAAGTGGATATCCGAACCGCACACCCCGCAGGCGTGGATCTTCAGCAGCACCTCGCCCGGCCCGGGCTTCGGCTGCGGTACCTCCTTGAGCTCGAGCTTCGGGTGCCGCCATACGTTGAACCCCTCGACCGCCTTGCCGGTTCGTTTCTCAAATTCCGAGACCTGGTAACCCGGCCTCGGCTCCCACTCCGCTGAAAGGACTAACCCCTTCATCTGACCTCCTTCGCAAACGTTTGTATTGGGATTATACCGCACCTTCTTGGATTGGCAAATTCAGCTTGCGCCGCTGCCGGAACAGACTTCCAACGACGCACATCCGTAGCAGTACACGGCCGGGTCCACATAGCGTTTACAGGTGTGGATCCACCTCGGACAGTTTCACCGGGCGTGATTCCTCATACGACCGTTTGGCGGCATAGGCGATCACAGCGGCAATACGTCCATCCTCACCGGATACGGCAGGCGGTTGGTCTTCGCGAATGCTTTTGATAAACGCTTTCATCTCCGCGACAAACGCTTCCGTATACCGCTCGAGGAAGAAGTAGAGCGGACAGGCGGAATGAGTGCCGTCGACGTTGTGCACCATCACCTGGTCGGGCGTTTTATTGGCCACTAACGCCATTCCCTCGGATCCGAATACCTCAATCCGCTGATCGTACCCATACACCGCCTGACGGGAATTGTCGATCGTTCCCAGCGTCTCGTTCCTGAATCGGAGAACGATCACCGCTGTATCCACGTCCCCGTATTCCTCGATCCGCGGGTCGATACGAACAGCGGCAGCGGTATACACCGATTCTATCTCGTCTCCGATGAGGTATCGCGCCATGTCAAAGTCGTGGATCGACATATCGAGGAACATCCCCCCGGAGGTACGTACATACTCCAATGACGGCGGCTTCGGATCACGGCTCGTTATCCGAAGGGTATGCGGTACGCCGAGCTTCCCTTCCACGACCAACTCCCGTACTCGGCTGAAACTCGGATCGAACCGACGGTTAAACCCGATCTGGAGAAACGCTCCGGTCCGGTTCACGGTGGCAAGGGTTCGGTCGATGACGTCGAGTTCGAGCGCTATCGGCTTCTCGCAGAATATGTACTTCCCCGCTTCCGCTGCCTGTTCGATCAGCGGAGCATGGGTATCCGTGCTCGAGCAGATCACAACCGCTTCGACGTCCGCGTCGTCCAATATCCGTCGTGGATCACCGTAAGCGTTGGGGATGTCCAACTCCGCTGCGCACGCTTCGGCTGCCTCCCGGCGTACGTCAGCGATCGCTGTCACCTTCGCTTCGGGAACGAGGTACACCAGGTTCGCCGCGTGCATCTTGCCGATGCGGCCCGCTCCGATGATCCCTACTTTCAGTCGATGTGCCATGTTTCTTAACCTCCCAAACCGACTATGATCACTCTCCGCCCTTCCCCTCCTGAGGAGCGATCGCCACCTTCATCGTGAGATCAGCGTTCATGGACAATTCCATCGCTTCGGCGGCCCGATCCAACGGGAACTTGTGAGTGACGATCTTCTCAAACGAGGGAAAGAACTTTGCGAACTTCTCCATCAACTTCAGACTGGGGAGATACCCGGACGGTGGATGGTTGGTCTGTCCGATGAGACGGATGTTCTTTGCACACAGGTGCTTATGCGGGTTTATCGACACCTCGCCCATATCAACAAACATACCGGCCACTATGTACATTCCCCCCTTACGGACTAACTCCAAACCCTCTGTTATCGCCGCCGGTACGCCGGCGCATTCCACCACCACATCCGCTCCGATCCCGTGCGTCATCGTCTTTACTGCTTCTATCCGTTCCTTCTGCGTGGTGCCACGGATGTTCAGGCATACGTCGACCCCGAATTCCTTGGCCATGTTCAATCGGAACTCCGAGGCATCGATCGCTATGATGTCCCCCGCCCCCAGCATCCGCGCTTTGATTGCATGTAGAAGCCCCATCGGTCCTACACCTTGTATGACTACAGTATCGCCGGTTTTGAACCCATCTCCCGACATGCTGTAGAATTCCTTCGCTTTATCGAGGTTGTACGTTACGGCCATCAGCTCCGTCAGGGCAGCGGCGGTAGGGGATATCGATTCCGGTACCTTGTAGACGAACGTTCCCGGCAGTATGTAGAGGTACTCCGCCCAGCCTCCGAACAGGTGCGGTGGTGTGGCACAGGTCATGCTTACTCCATATGTTCGCATATTGTCACACCAAACGAAGCCGTTGTAGTTGCGGCAGTAGTAGCACTTGTCGCAGAATATGTCGGGGCAGATGACGACACGATCTCCTCTGGTGATCGTTTGTCCGTATGTCTTGATGGCGTCATCGGCGTGTTTGCCGATCTCGACGATCGTACCGACGATCTCATGGCCGGGGATGATGGGAAACGGTATAGACATCTCGGCGTTGGTCCCCGCGTATTGTTTCGTCTCTCCCCGGTAGGAATGCTTGTCCGTGCCGCATATTCCGCACAGCTCAACCTTCATCAGCATTGCGTCATCGGCAATCGTTGGATAAGGAAACTCCTGCACCTCGATTCGTCCCGGCTCTACCATAACGGCCGCTTTAACCATATAAACCCCTCCTTCTTGGCGGGAGGATTCTGAACAACGGCTATGTGGAAGCCTGTGCTGCTTCCGGCTGCTCTTGCCCGGTGCGAATTATGTCGATGATCTTCTCGGCCGAACTGTCTTCTTTGCGATAGATACCGAGCATATCGCCCCTGCTTAAGATGACGAACTTATCAGCGACTCGATAGACATGGTAAACGTTGTGGGTGACAAAGATAACCCCGATGCCGTGTTGTTTCATCTCACTGATCGATTGAAGCAATTTGTCCGTTTCCTTGACGGATAGGTTTTGTGTGGGCTCGTCGAGCAAGATGAGAGAGCTTTGGAAGTGCAGCACACGTCCGATGCTTATCGCTTGCCGTTCTCCCCCGGAAAGGGCGCTTACCCGGCCGCGCGGGCTTCTAACCCTTACGCCGACCTCCGTGATGATCTTTTCCGCCTCTTTTTCCATTTGCGCTAGGTCGAGAACTTTCAAAAAACCAAACGATTTTTGAAGTTCACGGCCGAGAAAGAAATTTCGGGTAATGTTCATAAATTGGACGACGGCCCCACCTTGAGGGACGGCCTCAATTCCCAGCATTCGGATCTCTCTAGGGCTTAAGTTGCTGATTTCTTGGCCTTTGAACGTTATACTCCCGCTGTCGGGATGGTGGACTCCCATTATCGATTTGATCAAGGTGCTTTTCCCGGCTCCGTTGTCCCCCAACAGTCCTACGACTTCACCGGGGTGTATGTTGAACGATACTCCCTTAAGCGCTTCAACATGGCCGAAGCTCTTTCGTACGTTTTTGATCTCCAGCAGAGCCTGTTCCTGGTTCATATGTGTACTACCTCCCTGCACGCAAAACCCGTTTCATGACTTCCTTGTTGATGATCATACCCAGGATCAGAATGATCCCGATGAACGCCTTATACCAATACGAAGGTGCTCCAGCGAGTACCAACCCAACCCGCAGCGAGGATATGACAAGAGCGCCGAAGAAGGCCCCTACAATCGTACCGTACCCTCCGGAGAGGTAACATCCACCCAGTACAGCTGCTGCTATCGTTTCCAACCCCATTGCCTCGCCCAAGGTTGGGTATGCCATCTTGAAGCGCGCAAAGCTGAGCATCCCAGCCAAGCTGGCAAACGAAGCGGTTAAGAGAAAATTTATTATTTTGACTTTATCCACTTGAACACCAAGGGCGTTTGCCACCAAAGGATTCCCGCCCGCGGCGAAAGTCCAGTTTCCATGCCGGGTTAGATTGAGAAGAAACGCAAATAACCCGAGAAACACTATGACCCAAATGGAAGAGACACGGAACTCTCCGGCGAACTTTCCGTTCAGAAGGGTCAGGAGGAACGAGTGACCGCGGTAGGCGATCGGGAATCCCGCGGTGGCCAACAGCAACAAGCCGCGAATCGCCATCATCGTACCGAGGGTTGTTATAAACGACGGTATACGTATCTTTGTCGTGATGAGCCCGTTTATGAGGCCTATCGCAAGGCCCAGCGCCAGTACGGCCAAAAATGCGATGAAGGCGTTGACCCCGTGGTTCAAAAGCATTCCCAGGAATATGCCAGCGGTGGCGTATACCGATCCTACTGAGAGGTCAAACTCTCCGGAGATCATCAGCAGGGCTACCGCAAGGGCTACAGTACCCAATTCGGCTGTGATCGTGAGGATTCCCCCCAACGTGCTGAGGGTGAAGAAACGATTAGAAAGAACTGAAAAAACCGCTATCACTACAAGAAAAGCTACAATTACTCCTATGCTAGGAAACAAAAACTTCTCTTTTTTGAATTGCATAGACGGTTACTCCCTTCTTGCGGTGTTCGACAAAGAAGCGGCGGGAGGGGAAAGCTGGTTCCTCCCCCGCCGCGGTTTACATTACAGTCCTCCTGTAGTTTTGACCTGCTTCTCAGCTATGCTGATGTTGTTCTTGTCGATAACCGTCGGCCCCGTCGGCATCTTTGCTGGCGGCAGGAATCCGTATTCGACGTGGAGATAAAGCCAGACAGCCGCTAGATATCCCTGCATGAACGGCTGTTGAGCGATCGCGCAGATCATCTCGCCGTTCTTAATAGCATCCAGGATTTTCTCGCTAACATCGCAGGTGGCAAGCCTGACTTTCCCCACAAGGTTCTGCTCTTCCACCAGGTCGATGGCCGGATGAGCGCCAAGCGGCCCCAGGGTGAAGATCATATCGGTGTCAGGGTTCTTCTTAAGATACGCCTTCAGAATTTCTAGGGCTTGAGTGGGCTCAGGGGTTATGTCGATCTTTTCGACCGGAATCCCCTTGGCCTTGAATACGTCCATTATCCCCTTCGCACGGAGCTCTAAGCACGTGAGTCCGGGTTGGTGGATACCGATGACTGCGCGCTTCGGGGTGAAATCCTTGAGTACACGATTGGCAAGGGCTGAACCCACGGTGAACTCATCCTGCCCGATATAGGCAAGATAAGGGACATAGGGGGGAGTGTAGTCTTCGATGTTTACTGCAATTACCGGGATTCCTAGCTCCTTGGCGCGCTCCAACGGAGCCTCGAACGCTGTATCACTGGAAATGGTAGTTGCGATTCCATCCGGATGAGCGCTTATCGCACTCTCGAGCATATTGACTTGTTCTTGGACTGAGAACTTGACGGGGGCTGTGAAGATTCCTTTTACTCCGAGTTGTTTACAAGCAGTATTCCAACCGAGCTGTTGAGTGGCCCAGAACGGGTCTCCTGCGCCTGCGTGTGGGACGTAGTAGAAGACTAATTGGTCCGCGGCTAGAGCCGTCACCCCTCCGATAAACAAGCCGACAACCATCACCAACAGTAGGGTCTTTGCGAGCTTATGCATACTGCACCTCCTGGATAGTTTTGTGCGTGGCTCTAAACCCTGGTGCGATAAAGCTTGTCTTTGAAGAGTCGGACATCACCTCCTTGCAAACGTTTACACTATTATATAAAGTCTCTTGCTTAAAAGTCAAGCTTTACACTTAACTATTTTTATTATAATTCAAGCTAGTCTTTTTATAAGATCGCTCGCATCTGCTGGATGCTCTCGATGACGTGATCTGCGTGTTCTATTAACCTCGTCGCCCCTCCTGCCATTGCCACTCCAAGGCCGGCGCGCTCGATCATCGAGATGTCGCTCTCCTGATCTCCCACCGCCACCGTCCGGGAAAGCGGGATCCCGAGTTTTTGACAAAGCCAAGAAAGGGCCGCTCCTTTGGATATACCCGGGGGGAGAGCTTCTATATAGTTTCTTTCGGAGCGGACGACGGTGATCTCAGGGACTTCCTCCTGTAACACGGCGGTAAGCCCGGGAAGTATTTTCGGATCTCCGATGAAAAGGAGCTTCAGCGGCCCTTGCCCCAGTAGCTCTTCGATGTCAAGCGTCGTTTCAGCGTGCAGGTTCTCGTTCTCAACGAACTTGGTTATCGGAGGAGTGATCTTATCCGTGTAAATGGTCGGATCATCGACCGACCGATAGATCTGGGGATGGATGGGGAACCTCTTGGATATCTCGAATGCGCGGAGAGCGAGCTTCCCTGGGATATGATCCTCTCGCAGCGGGCGGTCTCCGATCGGATCGAATACTACCGCTCCGTGATAGAGGATCGCCGGGGTGGTGATGGAAAGCTCCTTCAAATAGCGCTGCGCTGAGGCGAGTGAGCGGCCGGTGGCGAGGGTAACCCGGGCGTGCGCGGAGAGGTCTTCGAGGAACCTCGCTGTCTCGGGAGGGACCGTCCCGTCCCGTCGCAGGAGGGTGCCGTCGAGATCGAATGCGAAGAGGAGATACCGGGGGTTCACAGCTCTTTTTTGAGCAGGTGGATGCTCTTCCGATGAAGCCTGAGACCGACTCTGGCCCCCACCGGGAGGAGTCCCCGTTCCTTTGGGTTCGCCACTTGGACCTCCATCCGGCTTCCGTCAGGGAGCTTAAGAGCGTACAGCACGACGGACCCGGTGTAGTGGGAGAAGAGGATCTCCGCGTTTACGTCCCCTTGATCCACCTCGATGACGTCAACCGCCTCCGGCCGGACGACGGCCTCGACCTCTTCGTTGGGAGAAAAATTTGTGGAGTCCTGCTCTACTGTGATCTCCGTTTCGAAGATTCGGATCGTCACCCGTCCGTCCCCCACTTCGATGATGCGGGCGGGGAGGAAGTTCGCCTCGCCGATAAAATCGGCGACGAACCGATTCGCCGGGCGGGAGTAGATCTCTTCCGCTGTCCCCAACTGCTGCAGACGGCCGACGTTCATCACGGCGATCGCATCCGAGATGCTCATCGCCTCGGCCTGATCGTGGGTGACGTAGATGCTTGTTATCCCGAGCTCTTGCTGCAGGCGGCGGATCTGTTCGCGGGTTCCTTTACGCAATTTCGCGTCGAGGTTGGACAGGGGCTCGTCGAACAGGAGGACCTTCGGCTTGGTGACGATCGCCCGGCAGAGGGCGACGCGCTGCTGCTGCCCGCCTGAGAGCTGTCCCACCGATCGGCGCTCCAGGCCTTCCAATCCGACGAGTGACAGGACCTCGGCCACTTGTCGTTTGATCTGCGCTTTGGGAACGTGCTTCACCTTCAGCCCATACGCGACGTTCTCGTACACGGTCATGTGGGGGAACAGTCCGTATGATTGAAATACCATCGAGGTCTCCCGCTTCTGTGGGGGGATGTCGTTGACGCATCTGTCCTCGATGTACACGCTGCCGGACGTCGCACTCTCGAATCCGGCAAGAATGCGCAGGGTGGTCGTCTTACCGCATCCGGACGGACCGAGCAGGGTGACGAGCTGTCCGCGCGCCACCGACAGGGAGAAATCGTCGACCGCCCGCACTTCCCTGTGTGTTCCCTCCGAGAAAACCTTAACGATGTGTTCGAACCGGACAACGAGATCGTTCATGCTCTTCTCCTATTCCCTGGCAATCGGCGAAAATCCTTTTTGGAACAACCGTTCCACGACAAACCGCATGAAGACAATGGCTGTGAGGACGATGGCGATTATCACGTAGCCGTATGCCGCTGCCGCCGCGAGATTCGCCTGATCGACCTCATAGAGCAGGGCGACGGTGAGGAGCTGCCAGCTCGCCGAGACCACGAACACCACAGCCGATATCGCCGTCATGCATCTTACGAATATGTAGACCAATCCCGAGAGGAACGCCGGAGCGACGAGCGGGAGCGTCACGCGGGTGAACGTGCGGAAGAACCCCGCTCCCAGGCTGCTGGATGCCTCCTCGATCGAGGGATCGATCTGCTGCAGTTGTGCGATCCCGTCCCGTATCCCGACCGGCATGCGTCGGAATATGAAGACGAGGATGATGATCAACGCCGTCCCGCTCAGGCGCAGGGGCGGGGTGTTGAACGCGAGGATGTACCCGATACCGACCACTACGCCGGGGACGGCGAAGTTGAGCATCGAGATGAACTCCATCGCCCCCCGGCCGATGAACCGCTTGCGAACAACGAGGTAAGCGATGAGGATGGATAGGACTCCCCCGATGGGGGTAGCGATGAGAGCGATCTGGATTGTGTCGAGGACGTACTGGCCTCCTACCTTAAATACGTAGAGGTAGTTCTGGATGGTGAGGGTATTGTCTATCCCCCAGATCTTGGTGAAAGAACCGAACAGAACCACCCCGTACATCAAGAGGATTACGCCGCTCAGGAAGATCATCAGTGCGAGGACTGGGTATTTGACATGCGGTTCGGTCGACTTCAGCCCCACCCCGGACGGCTTCCCGGTGACGGTGATGTACGAGCGGCGGGCCACGTAGTACTTCTGGACGATGAAGATCATCAGGGTGGGAAGGAGCATGAATATCGCCAGCGTCGCTCCGAGCGGCATGTTGTACATCCCGGTGACGGCGTGATAGGCGGCCACGGTGAGGACCTGAAAGTTACCCTGGATCACCACGGGGTTCCCGAAATCCTCCAACGAGCGGATGAAGACCAGGAGCATTGCGCTCGCAATTCCTGGGATGGCGAGCGGGAGAGTAACGGTGAGGAAGGTGCGCAGCTTGGACGCTCCCATGTCGAGGGCCGCCTCCTCGATCGACGGATCGATCTTGGCCAGGACCCCCTCGAGGATCATAAACGCGATCGGGAAATAGGCCATGGTCTCCGTAAGGACGAGACCGGGGAGTCCGTAGATGTCCCAATTGAGACGCAATGCGTCAGTGATCACCCCGTGATTTCCGAGGAGGAGGATCGCGGCAAGGGCGATCAAAAACGGAGGGGACACGATCGGCATCACGGCTATCAACCGGAAGATTCCCTTCCCCGGGATATCCGTCCGGGTGATCCCGTAGGCGAAGATGAACGCCACGATCGTGCCGAAGAGCGAGACGAGCGATCCCACGATCATGCTGTTGATCAGCGGCCGCCAGTAGTAGGTCTTGCGGAAGAAGTTGAGGAAGTATTTCGGATCGAACTTGCCCCCCGGCCACAGGCTGAACTGGACCACCTTCACCAGGGGGAAGATGATGAAGATGATCAGCAGCGCGAAGATTACAACGACTATACTCAGAAGGACCGGATCGTGGATGAGGCGCTTGATCTCATTTTGGAGCTCACGTCGATAGCTGGAAAGTCGCATATGCTTCCCTCTATGAAAATAGCGCGCGGGGAAGCGTCGCCTCCCCGCGCTCGATCGGATGCTATTTGCCGGTTACCTCGTGCCAGTGATCGATGATCTCGTCCTTGTGCTCACCGTACCAGAGGAGGTCGATCGGAAGGACCTTAACATCGGCGGCGGTCACGCACCCCTTGGCCACCGTGGCCTCTGGGTTGAGCGGGATGCGGTAGAACTGCTTGTACAGGTCCTGCGCCTCCTTGGAGAGAGCCCAGTTGTAGAAGATCTTGGCGAGCTCGGGCTCGGGACCGCCTTTGATCAGGGCCATACCGCCGATCTCATAGCTCGTCCCCTCTTTGGGGAAGGTCATGACGACCGGGAATCCCTTCGCTATTCCCTTCTTCAGAATGTCGTGGGAGAAGGCGATTCCGATCCCCACTTCGCCCTGTCCAACCTGGGTGATGCAGGCGCTGCCGGACTCGTTGTAATGGTGTACCTGAGCGTCGAACGCCTTGATGTAAGCATCGTCCTCCGGGTCAAAGCCGGGCTTGGAGGAGCCGATCGCGGTCAGCATTCCGCACAGCGTGGTATAAGCGGTACCGGAGCTGAACGGGTAGGCGAGGGAGATCTCCCCCTTGAACTCGGGCTTCAACAGGTCCTGCCACGAAGTCGGGGCCTCTGCTCCCACCTTCTTCAAGAAGTTGGTGTTGGAGACGAATCCGATGTAGCCTACATAGAGCCCGATCCACATCCCGTCGGGGTCCTTGAACTGCTTGGGCATGAACTGCCACGCGAGCGACTCCTTGTATGGCTCGAGCAGGCCGTCTTGAGCTGCAGCGATGTGGGAGGTGTTCGAACCCCCGAACCAGAGGCTCGCCTGCGGGTTCGCAGCCTCAGCGCGAATCCGCGCCAGAACCTGCCAGGAGGAGAGCCGGACCCACTTTACGTCGATGTCTGGATGCGACTGCATGAACGCGTTGATGTAGACTTCCGCTTGATCGGCGTCGAATGCCGTGTATATGTGAAGAACCTGTTTGGCCGCTCCAAGAGTGAACACGGCCAAGAACACCACCAACATCACCGAAAGGATCAACAACCCCTTTTTCATCTTTCAGCCTCCTTCCTCTTTTCGTTCTCGAGTTTCCTCTTGTTGCCAGGATGTGCTCTTTCAGTGACCACCCCCCCTTGACAGGCCGAAGGCCGCGGATTCTGCTAGCGTTTGCACAAGATCATTATACTCAGATCTTCGAACAAGTGAAGGGCAAAGGCGATCTTGTTCGAGGGGGAGCAGGAGCTTTTGTGCGCGTTTTATCGGTTACAGCTCGCGCGCTAGAGCCCGCACCTCCTCAAGACTTCCTCGAAACGGCCCCGGGCGTTCGAGCTTAAGGGTTGTGAGGGCGGCGGCGAACCGGGCCGCTGCCTGCGGGGGATCTCCGAGCAGTCGACGGCCGAAGTACGAGGAGAAACAGGTGTCGCCTCGTCCGGTGCGTCCGGCGAGGGATTTAGGACGGAACGGCGCTTCCACAACTGTATCTTCTGTGTGTACAAGCACCCCGTCTCGGTGGGTGAGCACCACCTCCTTGGCTCCCCATTTCCGCAGGATCTCCGCCGCCTTGAACCGATCCTTCTCTCCGGTGAGAGCGGTCGCCTCGCGGTCATCGACCTTGAGGTAATGAACCAGGGGGATTACCTCCCTTGCTTCTTCCCATCCGTTGCTGACGAGCTCTCCGTTGATTATCTTCCGCATGTGTCCCTGGGGATCGAGGGCGATCGGCCCCCGGGACGCTATCTCCCTGATGAACGGGACGTCTTCCTCCCGGGGGACGACCGTGCCGATGTAGTAAAGCCGTGCTTCGACCGAGGGGATGTCAGCGAGCTGGAACGGGCCGGCGAACCCCAACAGGTGGCAGATCCGTTTGTCAGAGTTCGGATCGGGGTGGAAATTCTCGATTCCTGATGTCTGTGGTGCGGGGGATGCGTAGACTCTCGCTCCAGCAGCCGTGAGCTCATCCAAGAGGTTGAAATCCTCCTTGGCCAGGCGGGTCATTATCGCCACCCGGAGCCCAAGGGAGAGGAGGACCATCCCTCCGTAGTAGATTGCTCCCCCGGCCGCGACCTCACTCTTTTCGCCTACGATGTTGCGATCCTTCGCCAGGTGTCCGATCGCAAGAACGTCAAATTGTTCGGTCATGCTGCACCTTCCTTGGGGTAAACTCCTCTGGGAGTTTGTCTATTTATTGCTCTTCAGAACGGAGTTCCCGGTGTCGGGATCGAACAGTCGGATCTTCTCTTTCGTCAGGTTTAGACCCATGATCGTGCCAACTCCTCCCTTGAAAGGTGCGGGGGTCAGTGCCCGGAATTCTTCCTCCCCCAAGCGGAAGCTGACCAAGTCCTCTCGGCCCAACGGTTCGACCACGTAGATCTCAGCATCGAAGTCCCCTTCATTTGCAGGAACGATATGGACGTCCTCAGGGCGGATGCCCATGATCACTTGAGAAGGAACCACGCTCGGTTTGACCTGCGCAGCTATCTCTTCCGGCAGCCGGATCTTTAACTCCCGTCTCACAAGATAGAGACCATCTCCTTCCTGTTCCAAGTCTATCTTGAGGAAGTTCATCGGAGGAGACCCGATGAATCCGGCCACGAATAGCGTGTCGGGATACTCGTAGAGTTGATTGGGAGTGCCGTAGGTCTGCAATATGCCGTGATTCATCACGGCGATCCGGTTGGCCATGGTCATCGCTTCCACTTGGTCGTGGGTTACGTAGATGGAGGTTACGCTTAGATCCTCCTGCAGGCGCTTGATCTCTCCTCGCATGCGGAGGCGCAGTTTGGCGTCCAAATTCGATAACGGTTCATCGAATAGCAGTATAGCGGGTTCCTTCACCAGTGCGCGGGCGACAGCCACCCGCTGCTGTTGCCCTCCGGAGAGCTCTCCCGGTTTGCGATCTAACAGCTCTCCGATCCCCATCATGTCAGCCACCCTCTGTACCCTCTGTTTCTTCTCCTTGCGGTTAACCTTCTTTAGGGTCAGCGGATATGCGATGTTGTCAAAGACGGTCATGTGGGGGTAAAGGGCGTAGCTTTGAAACACCATGCCGATGTTGCGTTCCTTCGGCAGAAGATGATTCACCACCCGGTCGCCGAAGCGGATGTAGCCTGAAGTGGGCTTGTAGATGCCGGCGATCATGAGAAGGGTGGTGGTCTTGCCGCACCCTGAAGGGCCCAGAAAAGCGACGAATTCTTTGTCCGCAATGTCTAGGTTGAGGTTGTCGACAGCCTTTACTTTGCCAAAGAATTTGCACAGATTCTCAATGGTTATTTGCATTTAGGGCTCCTTTTCATCGGCAAACTATACGCCTCCCTTTTTCCCGCCTCCATAGATGCTGAGCAGCGACTCCTGGGTGAACAGGAAGAACAGCAATACCGGTATGAGCTGGAAAAGTCCGACGGCGGCCACGGCGTTCCACTCGGTCATCACGGACTCACTGATGAAATTCTGAAGGTACAGGGACAAGACCGATGACTGTCCAGTGCGGCCGATGGTGAAGGTCACGGGAATTATATATGCGTTCCACGCGGTTAGAAAAGAGAAGATCGATAGAGCCGCGATCCCTGGCTTTATGTTGGGCATCAGGATCTGCCACCATATCTTCAGCCGCGATGCTCCGTCGATCATGGCGGAGCGCTCCATATCCCAGGAGATATTGTCGAAGAATCCTTTCATCACCCAGATGCCGAACGGGAGTTGGAAGGCGACCATCACCAACGCCACCCCTCCCAGGGTGTTGTAGCCGAATCCTCCGATCAACGGTATCTCATGGCCTATAACCGGGATCCTTTGGATCCAAAGCAATACAAAATAAATAGGGATCAGAAGGGTCACACTGGGGAAGGCATGGAGCACCAGGGTGAGCGACAGAAAGCCTTTACGTCCCGCAAACTTCATCCGCGAGAGGGGATAGGCGGCTAATGAAGCAACGGCGACGACGATGGCCGTCATGACGAGCGACATTACAAGGGTGTTCATCGTGACCGGCCAAATGTTGGAGTATCCGCTTCCGAACGGTGATTCCCATAAAAACCGCCAGTTGTTCAGCGTCCATCCGACCGGCTTCAATCCCTCCGTCCGGGAAGAGAACGAGGCGATAACCAGCCAGGCATACCCCAAAAGGAGGAACAGAGTGGGAATAAGCAGCACGATGTACGCCAACCCAGCTCGCCACATTCGTCTTATGCTCATCACAATAAACCTCTCACAGGGTTTCTATCTTCGGCTCTTGGAGCAGTTCGCCGAATTTGAAGACCCGCATATAGATAACCGCCATAGCAATACCTATGATCACCAGTACAACCGACCACGCCGCCCCGTAGCCCCATTGGGTGTTCCCAAAGTAGGTGGCGAAAGCCCGATGATAGGCCATCAGCGACCAGACCTCTGTCTGGTAGAGCCCGGGGCCGCCGTCGGTAAGGAGTAATATCTGCTCGAATGAGGTCAGAAGGGACAGTGTCTGATAAGTGGTGACGAAAAGCAGGGGCCATTTAATCATGGGGAGCTCAACGTAGCGTATGGTCTGCCAGGTGCTCCCGCCGTCCACCTTGGAGGCAATGATGTAGTCCTTCGGGATCGATTCAATGGCCGAGCTCAATAGGATCATGCCGAAAGATGCTCCGATGAATCCGTTGACCAAGATGACGAATACCCATGGATTTGTCATGAGGAGATATTCCCCGGAACCAATACCCAGAGGGCGCAGGAAGTAGTCGTTAATGATCCCCATGGGCGCTGGTCCTGCCATCGCCTTCCACATCATGACGTACACCACCACAGGGGTAATACGCGGGAGAAGCCAAGCGGCCCGAAAGGCGAAGCCGGTGCGGCGTCTTATATGAGTGGTTATCAGCGCTACGACCAAGCCCATTCCCACGTTGAATAGGAAGAGGGTCAACCCCGTGTACATGATGGTATTGAGTAAAATTTTCGGGAAGAAGTGGTTGTTGAAGATCTTTATGTAATTGGTGAGACTCCAGTTCTTGGGATTCCACCACTCGAGAATCCCAAAATTGGTCATATCTAAATTAGTAAAACTTAAAATAAAGACCATAATCAACGGGACGAGAAAGAAGAGGAGTATAAGGATCAGAGACGGCGACAAGAAGAGGTATGGTGATATTCGGCCGCTTATTCCTTGCAGGGATTTAAATTTTCGCATTTTGATTTTTGAAAGGGTAGGGGGGATGTTCCCCCCTACCCAGGGTTGAATTTAGCGGATGATCACTTTGTCACCCAACTCGTTGGTAAGCTCGTTCACCACGAAATCAACCGCCTTTTCCGGGGTGAGGTCGCCCGAAACCACTGCGGCAAGAGCGTTGTAGGTTATGGTCGAGTAGGTCCCCCAGTACGGGTTGTTGGGCAGGAAGGTCGTGTAGTCCAACATGTATAGGGTATCGCTCAGGAGGCGGGACTTCTTGTAGAAGATATAGTTCGTTTGCCCCTTAAGGATACCCAGGTGAGTGCTGCTCAGGGCGTGGCGGGTGTTAGGACCGTAATCGGTGACCTTAGCGATCAACGCCAGCGCCAGATCCGGATACTTGCACTGCGAGCTGATCATGTACACCAAGGGGTGGCTCAAGGTAACGGGCTTGCCACCTTTGTCAGCGGCCGGGATCAATCCGAACCCGAAGGTCTTCCACTCGTAGTCCTCACCGCCTTTGTCCTTGAGGTATACCGTACCCCACTCGGCCCATTGCCACGTTCCACCCAACCAGAACAGGACCTTCCCTCCAGTAATCGTCGGGTGCCAGGCCTCCGACCAGCCTAATCCCAGGCACTTCATCGATCCGTATTTCTGTGCGGCATCGTAGAAGAACTGGTAATACTTCAGGCCCGCGGCCTTGTCGAAGACCAGCTTGCCGCTCGCCGGGTCGATCGTTTGCCCGCCGAAATCGTAATAGAAGGCGGTGAAGTCCCCGCCGTTCTTCGGGCGCGTCCAGAAGCCGTTTCCGTCCGGGACGATCCCCTTGTCTACGGCCTCCTTGGCGGTCGCCAGCATATCGTAGAGGGTGAATTCACCGCTCTTGATGGCGTCGGGAAGTCCGGCGATCTTCTCATCCGACCAGCCGAGCTGCTTCAGCAGGGACTTGTTCCAATACAGAGGACGCGCTTCGGTGTCCTGCGGCACCGCCCAGATGCTCCCCTTATATGTACAGGACTTCCAGAGGGCGTCGATGACGTTGTTGAACTTCGGGAATTCCTTGAGCAGGCTGTCCAGTGCGATGATGCGGCCTGCCGCCGCCTGGGTGGCGACGTCCTCGTGTCCTGAGAGCCAGATGTCCGGGGACTTGCCGGCCCCGTAACTCAGGACGAACTCTTTCTTGTAGTCGCCCCAGTTCATATGGTCCTGTACGATCTTAACTTCCACCCGCCGTGGATCGCCTGCTGCCTCCAGATCGGCATTGAGCTCTTCAGCCGCCAAGATGAAATTGTTTCCGCGCCAATTCTCCATTGGAGGAGTGGCGTTGGTGCGGACGGTTATCACGATGGTTTGAGTGTTGTCTTGTGCGAAAGCGGTGACGAACATACCGCCCAGTAAAACGCAACCAACCAGGATCAGAAGACTAATTTTTTTCATCGGTTCCCTCCTTGTGTTTTGCTGGTCTTGCCGTACATTCCAATGCCTGCACGTCTATTGAATCGTACTATCAGTAACTTGATTGATCACCTCCTTTTACGCTGTGGTAGAGGTGTTACAGTCGTTGGAGAATAAAGAGGTTTTCCGAAGGGAGGGTTGCTTCCAAATCCAGGGCCCTGAGCGACGCCTTTCAACGCATGAGCATAGGCTGCTTCCATAAGCCCTCCTCGTAGCTTACGCAAACGATGGCATTTTGTCCTGCGCAAACGATAGCGCAAAAGGGCGAGCTTGTCAAGGGGAGGGCTTGGAAGTAGTACATCGCACCACCAGATGCGGCTTTAATACGCGATGCAGAAAGTCCCGCCCCTGCCCCGATATGGTTGAAATCAACCAATCTGTAGCAATTTTTCCCATCTCGAATGCCGGCTGGGCGACGGTGGTCAGTTGAATCCTGGGGAGTGATGCGTAGCTGATGTCGTCGTAACCTACGATCGAGAGATCCTTGGGAACGGAGAGTCCGAGATCCTCCGCCGCCTCTAGCACCCCGAGGGCGATCACGTCGTTCGCCGCAAAGATGGCGGTCGGCCGCACGGTGAGGGACAGCATGCGCCGGCCGGCTTCTCGTCCGGCCCGTTGCGTAAAGTCCGCGTACCGGATCCACTCCTCTTGCGGGGTGATACCGTGCTTTTGAAGGACATTCCGGTATGTTTGCATGCGGTCGTTGCTCGATTGGACCGCGGCCGGTCCACCGATGAACCCGATCCGTTTATGCCCAAGGGCTATCAAATGTTCCACGGCTTGACGCGCTCCATAATGGTCGTCACCGGTTACATAGGGGGTTTCTATCCCTTCCCACAGCTGGGAGACGAGGATGAAGGGGGTCTTCGAGCCGACGAGCTGCTTGGCCACCGGATCGTTGCGGATGGCGTTGGTTATGATCAGGCCGTCTACCCGCTTGCGGCGCAAGAGGCGTATGTAGTTCAGGCCCCGTTCCAGGCTCTCGGCGGTATTGCACAGGATCACGCCGTATCCGAAGGCGTGCGCTACCTCTCCTACCCCGCGGGCGATGTCGGCAAAGAACGGATTGGTAATGTCCGGCACTACTAGCCCGATCGCTTCTGACGACCCCTTGACCAGGGCGCGCGCCAACTCGTTCCGCTCGTAGCCGAGCTGTTTGGCGACCGTATGCACCCGCTCTTTCGTCGCCTGGCTTATGAGCGGGCTGTTGCTCAATGCACGGGAGACCGTGGACGGTGACACCCCCACTTCCCGTGCAATGTCTTTGATCGTTACCATGGCTACCCGCCTCGTGACCCGGATGTCACTGAACCCAAGCCGAGTTGATGTTAGTGGGGAAAAGAGGCCTTTGCAAGCGAAGCGGGATGTTCCGGATCTTACGCCTCCTTCTTCTCCGACTGGGCTTGTGCGATCAACTCACGCAGGTCCCCCAGAGCCTCCTTAAGCATGGCCGGCCCGTCTTCAACAAACCTTTCTTGCAGCTCAAGGATGTAGATACCGCTGTAGCCGGTCATGGCCTCAAAGACCTCTTTGTACGGGATGGTCCCCCATCCGACCGGCAGGTGTAGGTCTCCGATCCCCATCGGCATCGCCTCGATGTACGGAGGGGCCGACTCAGGCTTCCCCTTGCCGAAGTTGTCGTTAACGTGTACATGCCGGATGAACGGCTTTGCCATCTGAATCGGTCTGAGGAAATCGTATCCAAGGGTGCAGGCGTTGATGTAGGAGTGGGCGAAGTCGCTGCAGATCTTGACTGAGTCTTCCCCAACCGCCTTTATCATCTTAACCAGGTGTACCAGGCCGGAATGGATGTTCTCCACACAGATCGTGACCCCCTCCTGCTCGGCTAGATGACCGAGATCGGTCAGTTCGTCGATCTCTATCTCCCGCGCTTCATCCTCCGTGACCCCCTGTCCGTTGGTCTTCAGCCTTCCCTGGTGGTAGACGAGTATCTTCGCTCCGATCTCGGCGGCGAATCTGATGCTCGCTGCGAATACCTTCCGTTGGATCTCTGGATACTCAAAATCCACCAGGTTGAGTCGATCGGGTGCGTGAACGGTGTATTCCAGATCGAAGTCCCGCAGGATGTTTCGTACCTTCTGGGTTCTGCTCTTCCGAAGGTGCCCGTTTACGATCGCATCTACCCCGTGAACCGGTATCTCCGCCACATCGGCTCCAGCCTGTTGGATGGTCTCAAGATCCCGCTTCAGCAGCTTAAGGTCCCCATCGATCCGCCCCGAGTGGATGTTAAGCCCGATCTTGTTTTCCATGTTGTTTCCGCGCTGCCTCCCGCCGTTTAGGCCGAAATTTTATGGGCGTAATATACAACGTTTGCACTGATAAGGCAATGGCTTTTTGGCCGGAGAAACAGGGGCGTATGCCCTCGGGCGAGGTCGCGGCTGGTTCTTCGGCGATAGAGCGGAAGGGGGGATCAAGGGTAGAGCCGGTTTATCTGGCGCGGGAACGGGATCGTCTCGCGTATATGCGGGACACCGCAGATCCAGGCGATCGTGCGTGCCATCCCGAGCCCGAACCCGGCGTGGGGAACGGCCCCGTACCGGCGCAGGTCGAGGTACCACTCGTACGGCTCCTTGGGGAGGTTGTACTCCGCAAGCTGCCGCTCGAGCTCCTCCAGGGTATCGACGCGCTGGCTCCCGCCGATCAGCTCGCCGTACCCCTCCGGCCCGATCAGGTCGGCGGCGAGGACGACGGACGGATCGTCAGCCGGGCGCTTCATATAGAACGGCTTCATCTTGGCGGGGAACCGCTCGATGAAGACGGGTTTGCCGAAGTGCTCCCCGAGCGCGGTCTCGTGCGGGGCGCCGAAATCGTCTCCGTACTCGATCTCCTCCCCCGCCTCCTGCAGGATCCTGATCGCCTCGGCGTAGGAGATCCGCGGGAACGGGAGCTCGACCTCTTCCAAGAGCTTGTCCACGTCGCGCTTCAGCTGCTTGAGCTCGCGGGCGCGTTCGGCAACGACCGCGTTCACCACGTAGTTCACGAGCTCCTCCTGCAGCCGAAGGTTGTCGGCGTGCTCATAGAACGCCATCTCCGCTTCGGCCATCCAGAACTCGGTCAGGTGCTTGCGCGTCTTCGACTTCTCGGCGCGGAACGCCGGGCCGATCCAGTACACCTTTCCCAGCGCCATCGCAGTAGCCTCCAGATAAAGTTGGCCGCTCTGGCTCAGGTAGGCCTGCTCTCCGAAGTAATCGACCGGGAACAGGGTCGTCGTCCCTTCGACGGACGTGCCGGTGAGGATCGGAGCCTCGGTCGCCACGAACCCATGCTTATGGAAGAAATCGCGCACGGCGCGGAACACGGCGTCCCGCACCCGCAGGATCGGGACCTGGCGGCCGGTACGGATCCACAGGTGGCGGTGGTCGAGGAGGAAGTTCGGGGTGTGCTCCTTCAGCTCGATCGGGAACGGTTCGGTCGGCTTTTGAATCACCCCGATTCCGGTGATCCCGAGCTCGCATCCGCCCGGCGCGCGGGGCTCGGCGCGCAGGGTCCCGGAGACGATGAGCGATGTCTCGCGGGGGAGGCGATCTGCGGTTTCAAACAGGTCTGGATCGTCGGCTTGGGTGAGTACCCCTTGGATCACCCCTGTCCCGTCCCGGAACTCGAGGAACAGGATCTTCCCGCTCGACCGCTTGTTGTACAGCCATCCCTTGATCTCGACCTCTTCGCCGATGAACCGCATCCCCTGATCGATCGTAATCGTGCGCATCGCCTCTCCTTTCGCTGGGGAAAGGGTAGAAGATGGGGCCTATCTTTGCAAGAGATCACGCGCGGCGGGCTCGGCGGCGATCCCCTCTGCCTTCGGGAGCGGCGCCTCCTTGATCACCCGGTGCTTCCAGTTGCCGGTGAGGAAGAACCCGAGCGCGAGTATGGACGCCCCGAGGTTGGAGCCGAACATCGCCCACCAAACCCCGTCCGCCCTCATCCCCCACGTGAACCCCAATAGATACACGAGCGGGATGCGCAGCGCCCACAGGCGGAACAGGGCGAACGACATCGAGTATACGGTGTGTCCCGCCCCTTGGTAGGTCCCGATCACCACCTGCAGGATCCCCATGAACGGGAACGCGACCGCCACCACCGCGAACATCCGCGCCCCGAGCCCGATCACCTCGGGATTGGCGATGAACAGGTGGACGATGGAAGCGCGCAGAATGTAGGTGGCGATCGCGGCGAGGATGAGGAACCCGGTGGAGATCCCCATCCCGGTCCACGCGACCCGGGTCGCCCGGCCCGGTTCCTCCGCTCCCAGGTTCTGGCCGACCATCGTCGCCGTCGCCTGCCCGAGCCCCATCGCCGGCATGAGGGCGATCGAGATCACCCGGTTCCCGATCCCGAACGCGCTCACCACCGCGGTCCCGAACCGGGCGAGGATCCCGGTCATGATGGAAAAACCGATCGCCGTGCCCGACTGGCCGAGGGATGCCGGCGCCCCGATGACCACGATCTGGCGCACCGTCTCCGCCCGCAGGCGCAGGTGGCGGGGGCGCAGGTGCAGTCCCACCCTGCCGGAGAACAAGAGCCACAGGCCGATGACGGCGATCGCTCCGCGGGATATAACGGTGGCGTACGCCGCCCCGGCGATCCCCCACTCCGGGAACGGTCCCCAACCGAAGATGAGGAGTGGATCGAGGATGATGTTCAGCCCCACCGACACTCCCATCAGCTTCATCGGGGTGACCGTGTCTCCGATACCGTTCAGCAGGGCGGTGACGATGAACATCCCGAACATCGCCGGGATCCCGAGGTAGATGATGCGCAGGTAGGTCGACGCCGGATGGATCAGGTCAGGGCCGGCCCCCATGAGGACCATCAGCGGGCGCGCGGCGAGCGCCCCTCCGGCGGCGAGGAGGAGCGCGAGGATCGCGGTGAACGAGAAGACCTGCCCGGCGGCGCGGTTCGCCTCCTCGTACCGGCGCGCTCCGGTGTACTGGGCGACGAGGGCCGTCCCGGCGATCGTCACCCCGGCACCGAGGGAGATCATGAGGAATACGAGCGGCCAGGCGATCGTGGGTGCGGCGACCGCGACCTTCCCCAACCGCCCGAGCCAGAGGGTGTCGACGAGGTTGTACACCGTCTGGAACAGGTTGGAGAGCATCACCGGCCATGCGAGCTGAAGGAGCGCCGGGGTGATCGGTCCGGAGGTCAATTCCGCTCTTCTTTTCATGACGGCATTTTACCGGATCATCATCCACTCCGCTTGAGCCTGCCGGTCCGCTTGGCGTAGCGCTCCACTTTACGGAAGATCACAAGGCCGATCGCGGTCACCCCGATCCCGGCTCCGATCAGCGTGAATACGGTGGGCAGCAGACTCCCGGTCGGTACGCCGCGCAACAGACATCCCCGCATCCCCTCGATCACGTAGGTCGCCGGTGAAACGGAGGCGATCGCCTGCAGCCAGTCGGGCAGGGTGGCGACCGGGTAGTACACCCCGGAGATCAGGAGGAGGATCGCCGCCGCGGCGTTCGTCATCTGCGCTCCGCGCTCCGGATAGAGGAGCGGCAGGACCGCGGCCAGGATCCCCAACCCCACGAACGACACGCTCCCGGCGAGCAACAGCAGGAGCGCTCCCCCGATGTTCGCCCCGGAAAGATCGAGGTGGAAGAAGGCGGCCACGATCAGGAGGATGACCAGCGTGCGGATGATCCCGTATCCGATGGCGAACAGGGTCGTCCCGACCAGGTGGGTGAGGCGGGAGACCGGGGCCATGAACGTGTACTCGATCGTCCCCTCCCACCGCTCCCAGGCGATCATCTCCGAGATCGAGTAGAAGATCACGGACAGGTACGACCAGATCAGCGTCCCCACCAAGAGGTAGGTGATGATGTACTGCGTGTCCAGGGACTCCCCGCTGATCCGCTCCATCCCGGCGCCGATGTAGGTGACGGCGAGGGAGTTGACCAGGGAGTAGATCAGCCAGACGATCTCCCATCCCCAGTAGCGCCTGATCAGGTTGATGTTGCGCTCGACGAACGCATACGCCCCGCGCAGCTCGCGGATGAACCCGTTCATTCCACGACCTCCTTCTCGTCGAGCGGGTGGCCGGTGAGCTCGAGGAAGACGCTCTCCAGTGTGGGGGACCGCCCGTTTCTCCGCTCGACCATGCCCTTCAGTCCGACCGGGGTATCGAGGGCGATGATCTTCCCCTTATCGATGATCGCGATCCGATCGCAGAGTCGATCCGCCTCCTCCATGTCGTGGGTGGTGAGCAGGATCGTCGCGTCGTGCTCGGCGCGTATCTCGCGCACGAACGCCTGTACGTCGCGCTTGGAATGGGGATCGAGCCCGGTCGTCGGCTCATCGAGGAGCAGCAGGGTGGGCGAGGTCAGAAACCCGCGCGCCACCGCCACCTTCTGCTGCATCCCGCGGGAGAGCTGTTCCATCGGTTGGGTGAACGCCTCCTCCGGGAGCCCGAGGCGCAGGAGGATCTCGCGCATCCAGGCCCGCGCCTCCCGCATGGGGAGCCCGTATAAGCGCGCCGCGTAGCTCAGGTTCTCGAGCGGCGAGAACTTCTTGAAGAACGCGGCGTCGACCGATACGCGGTTGATCATGCGCTTGACGGTCGCCTCTTCGCGCACCACGTCGTGTCCGAAGACGCGTATCATCCCGCTGTCCGGTAGGAGGAGGGTCGATACGAGGCGGATCAGGGTCGACTTGCCCGATCCGTTCGGCCCGAGGACCCCGAATATCTCCCGTCGCCCGACCGAGAGGCTCACTCCGTCGAGCGCGACCACCTCACGTTTGGATCGGGAGAATCGCTTGTTCGAACCCTCTTTTTTGGAGAAGACCTTGCGTACCTGCACAAGTTCAAGGGCAGGGTTACTCATGGTGACTCCTTTTTGGGAAAAAAACTAAAGACAGGGTAAGGCCTATTCCGCTGCTGTCAGATCGCCTTGAACAAGGCGGCGGCTAAAGCGTTTTGTTCCTCATAGCGGTCTTACCCCCAAGAAAAGCGGGAAACTGGAAAACAGTATAGGGGAGGATGGTTGAATTGTCAACTTGAGCCCTCCCCGCTGTGCGAGCGCCTCCGCTTAGAAGGGGGCGTTACATCTTAAGCGCCCTTTCCACGATCTCCTCGACGAGCCCCTCCTTCGGGATGGACGGGAGGGTGATCTGCCCCGCGCCTGTATGGGTCTGGTTCCATTCCACCGCTACCTGAAGGGCGTTCTCGTTGCGTGCCCACGCGCGGCGGGCGACCCCGCACATCACGTCCCAGGAGATGGCGCGCCTGATGATCTCGTCCACCCGGGCGCTGCCGTCGAGGACGAGGCCGAACCCGGCGTGGATCGCCTTGCCGATCCCCACCCCGCCGCCGTTGCTCATCACGACGAGCGTCATACCCCGGGCGGCGTTCCCGGCGAAGTTGTGGGCGGACATGTCGGCCATGATGTTCGAGCCGTCCTTGATGTTCGCCGTCTCGCGGAACGGGGAGTCGGCCGAGCCGGTGTCGTGGTGGTCGCGCCCGATCATCACCGGCCCGATGACGCCGGCGCGCACGAGCTCGTTGAATTTGAGCGCGATCCGCACCCGCGTCGCCTCGTCGGCGTACAGGATCCGCGCCTGGGAGCCGACGACGAGGTTGTTGCGATCGGCGTTCTTGATCCACTCGTAGTTGTCGCGATCCTGCGCCCGCCGCGCCGGATCGATGCACTCCATCGCCGCCCGGTCCGTGGCCACCAGGTCCTCGTGCTTCCCGGACAGGCACACCCAGCGGAACGGGCCGTAGCCGTAGTCGAAGTTGAGCGGGCCCATCAGGTCCTCCACGTAAGAGGGGAAGATGAACCCGTCGCTCGTGTCGCGGCCGTTCTTCGCGATCTCGGTCACCCCGGCGTCGAACACCGCCTTCAGGAAGGAATTGCCGTAGTCCCAGAACCTGGTTCCCCGATCCACCATCGTCTTGATCAGCTCGAACTGGCGGCGCAAGGACCGGTCGACCCGGCGCTTGAACTCCTCCCGGTCGATCTTCAGCAGCTCCCGCCCCTGGTCGAACGTCAACCCCTGCGGGGTGTAGCCGCCATCGTACACGGCGTGACACGACGTCTGATCCGAGGCGAGATCCACCGCGATCTCGTGCGCGACGAGGTACTCCCACAGATCGACCACGTTACCGTGGTAGGCGATCGACACCGCCTCGCCGTTCTTCCGTGCCGTCTCCATCCAGGCGATGACCTCGTCCAGATCGTCCGACGCCTTGGACAGCCAGCCCTGCACCATCCGCTGCTCGATACGGGAGCGGTCGACCTCGGCGATCACTCCGACCCCGCCGGCGATCTCGATCGCCTTCGCCTGCGCCCCGCTCATCCCGCCGAGTCCGGAGGTGACGAACGTGCGCCCGCGCAGGTCGCCGTCGGCCGGGATCCCGAGGAACCGCCGGCCGGCGTTGAGCAGCGTCAGGTAGGTCCCGTGCACGATCCCCTGCGGGCCGATGTACATCCAGCCGCCGGCGGTCATCTGGCCGTAGTTCGCCACCCCGAGGGCGGCGGCGCGCCGGAACTGCTCAGGATTGTCGAACATCCCGACCATCAGGGTGTTGGTGTTGATCACCCGCGGGCTGTCCGGCCGGGACGGGAACAGCCCGAGCGGGTGGCCGGACTGGATGACCAGGGTCTGGTGGTCGGTCATCACCTTGAGGTATTCCTTGACCAGGCGGTACTGCATCCAGTTCTGAAACACCTGCCCGCTCTCCCCGTAGGTGACGAGCTCGTACGGATACAGGGCGACCTCGAAGTCGAGGTTGTTGTCGATCATCACCTGGAGCGCCCGTCC
>JAJRTG010000055.1 GCA_024278395.1 Fidelibacterota bacterium
ACCCTCCTCCCGATCCCGGGGATGATGGAGTTCGAGGACATATCGATCCAGCTCATCGACCTCCCCCCGGTGACCGCCGAGTACACCGAGCCGTGGGTGTACAACCTCGTCCGTCAGGCCGACCTCGCGCTTCTCGTCCTCGATCCCCTCGAGGGCCCGCGCGCCGCCGCGGAGGAGATCTTGCTGATCCTGGAGGGGCGCCACCTGCGGCTCGTCGCCGAGGAGAGCGGGGAGACCGACGAGCGGACGAAGGAGATCCCCTGTCGGATCGTCCTCACCAAGGGGGACGTCGCCCCTGCCCCCGAAGTGGAAGAGGGGCTCGCCGAACTGTTCCCGGTCATTCGGGTGTCGACGAAGACGGGGAATGGGCTCGAGCAGCTGCGCGAAGAGGTGTTCAGAGCGCTTAAGGTCGTCCGGATCTACACCAAGCTCCCTGGCAAGCCCCCCGACCTCACCGAGCCCTATACCCTCCCGGCCGGCAGCACCGTCCTCGACGCGGTGGAGGCGGTGCACCGCGAGTTCGCCGAGAAGCTGAAGTACGTGCGCGTCTGGGGGTCGGGGAAGTTCGACGGCCAGCAGGTCCCGACGGATCACGTCCTCAAGGACAAGGACATAATCGAGATCCACCTCTCCTAGATCCGATCCGGGTTGATGTCGATCTCCACCCCGGGGGCTGCCTCCTTCGCCGTGCGGCACGCCTCCCGCAGGAGCTGAGGATCCTTCGCCTTGATGAGGATGAGGTCGGCCCCGCGGCGTGTCGGATGCGGGGATGGGCCGAGGATGTCTATGGCGAATCCCTTGAGCGCGTCCTCTATCCTTTCCGCCTCGCTCCGCCGCTTCGCCGGACCGCGGGAGGTGAGGAGCAGGCGGGCGAGATGGGCGAACGGGGGGTAGGAGAACGCCTCGCGTGTCTCCAGTTCCCGCTGCAGGAATCCCTCGTAATCGCCGATGAGTGCGGATTTGATCGCGTAGTGGTCGGAAAAGCGCGTCTGGACGATGAGCTCACCCTCATTGAGCCTCCCCGCGAGGTTTATTAAGAGCTGGTACGCCCGTTCGGCGGCGCGGAAATCAGGGGTGGCGAGGATCGCGTCGATCCCGACCGCGGCGGCGAGGCCGAGGGCGGGAAGCGGCTGCCCCTTGGCGATCATCGGCGTCCCGACGACGATATCCGCCCGGCTCAGGGTGGAGGCGATGTCCAGGCTCGGATCCTTCCGGACGGTCCTCCCGTCGACTCGTACCACCCTCGCTTCCGGGAATGCCTGATCGAGCTCGGCCCACACCCGCTCCACCCCGGCGCCTAGGAACCGCAGCGCCCGGCTCCCGCAGTGCGGGCAGGCGAACCTGGGGTACGCCCGCCCGCACACCCGGCAGATGAGTTGTGCCCGTTCAACCTCGTATACCAGGTTCGTGCCGCAGTCCGGACAGCGGAGCGGGCTTCCGCACGACTTGCATATGACGGCTTGAAAGTAGCCGCGGCGCGGGACCGTGACGAGCGCCTTCTTACCCGCCTGAAGCACGCGGAAGATCGCTCGGCGCAGGGGTTCGCTCAGGATCCCCTTCTCCTTTTCCATGTCGATGTGCCTTGCCGCGATCGCCCTATCTTCTTCCTGCGGGCGGATGAGGGAAAGCTCCCCCTGCATCGTCCTGTGGAAGGTCTCGACCGCCGGGGCGGCGGAGGCGAGGATGACGAGGGGGGCTCTCCCTTCCGCAAGCTCGCGGGCGTGGTAGTAGGGGAGCATCTCGTCCTGCTTGTAGGAGCGGTCCTCCTCCTGGTCGACGACCACCAGGGAGAGCTCCTCGAACGGGAGGAAGACGGCGGAGCGGGTTCCGACAACGATCCGCAACTTGCCCCACCGCACCTCCTCCCACATCCTGCCGCGGGTCCCTTCCGCAAGGCCGCTGTGGTAGAGCCCGATCCTCTCTTTGAGATGCTGGGAGAGGTAATCGTGGAGCTCCCGGGCGGCGATGATCTCCGGAGCGAGGATCAAGCCGGCCCCGTCACCTGTGAGCCTCTCGATCAAGAGGCGCAGATAGCCCTCGGCGCGGCGATCGGCGAACAGGAGGATCTTCCCGGAAACGGGGAGCTCCTCCACCCAGCCGGAGAGGCGCTTGTATTCCGGAGGGAGCTCGATCGCTTCCTCCGCCGATGGAGTCGGACTCGTCTCCCGTACCAGGCCGAGCTTGACGAGGCGCGCGAGCGGTCGGTCGATCGCCCCGAGCTGCGCACGCAGCTCCCGCTTGGCGATGGGGGTTCCGGCGGCGAGCAGAGCGCGCAGGATCGCCGCCTGCCGCGGGGCGCGGGGATTTAAGCGCTCCGTCTCCAGGATGGCGGCGTTTAGATCGACCGCGAGGGAGAAGAACGTCTCCATCTTGTCCTTGGATACCTGCGTCGGGAGGATGCGGTTCAGGGTCAGACCCGGGGGAGCCAGACAGTCGCGTGCCGTCTGTAATGCGAATTCGAGCCCTGTGGGTGGGAACACCGGGGCGGGGACTACGTCGAGGACGGGTTCGAGGGTGCCGGGATGGGCTGTTTCTTCCGCGAGGGAGATGACGATTCCGGCGCGCTCGCGCTCGTTAAACCGCACCTTCACGCGGACTCCGACCTCGATTCGCTCCTCAAGGGCTGGAGGGACGAGGAAGTCGAACCCGTGGTCGATCGGAAGTGGGAGCAACACGTGTGCGATCACTGCGCCTCCTGTGATCTCTTCGATTCTACATGAACCCCGACCCGATCGCTAAGATGAGGGCGATGCTTCCGACGATCAGGCATGCGAGGGCGGAGATCGACCCGCTCTTCGTCCACGTCCGGAAGGTGATCGGGGTGTCAGTGCGCTCCGAGAGGGAGACGGCGACCACGTTCGCCGTCGATCCGATCGGAGTTCCGTTCCCCCCGAACCCCACCCCCAGGGCGAGAGCCCACCATAAGGGGCCGATCTCGACGCCGCCCGCCCCCAACCCGGCGATTATCGGGATCATCGCCATGGTGAACGGGATGTTGTCGACGATCGCGGAGAGCAGCGCCCCGCCCCACATGACGGCGAGCGCGGCGACGATGATCCCGTGGCTGGTCAGTCCGGTTATCCCTTGAGCGATCAGGCCGAGGACCCCGGCCTCCTCGAGCCCTCCCACGATGATGAACAGACAGATGAAGAATAGAAGAACGTCCCAATGGATCTCGTGCATCACCTCTTCGATCGGGGGGCGGATCCACAGAAGAGCGATCGACGCTCCGATCAGGGCGACCATCCCCGGCATGAGTCCTATCCGGTCGTGGATCAGATAGAGGAGGATCGTCCCGAAAAGGACGATCAGCATCCGCTTTGCCGTCTTGGGATCGGCGAGGGCGCGGCTGGCGTCGAGCCGGGTCAGGGTCTCGGGGTCGGTCGAGTGGCGGAGCTCTCTTCTGAAGATGATGAGCAGGATCCCTTGGGTGACGATCCAGGCGAAGACGACGATCGGGGCGAGGTGGACGAGGAAGTCGTTGAACGAGAGGTTCGCCGCTGAGCCGATGAGCACGTTCGGCGGATCCCCGATCAGGGTGGCCACCCCGCCGGTGTTCGACAGGATCGCCTCGCCGATCAAGTACGGAATCGGGGTTACACCTGTCAGTTCGGCGATGGACAGCGTGACCGGCGCCACGACCAGGATTGTCGTGACGTTGTCCAGGACCATCGATACGACCGTAGTGAGGAGCCCCAGCACGAGCATCATCCTCCAGGAGCTCCCCTTGGTGAACTGGGCGGCCCGCACGGCCAGGTACGAGAAGAGCCCCGTCTTCTGAATGATCCCGACCATGATCATCATTCCCAAGAGCAGGGAGATGGTGTTGAAGTCGATCGCCGCGGAGGCGTGCGGCATGTCGTAGAACGAGAGCCAGCCTCCCACGGCGATCATCAGTACAGCCCCGGCGAAGGAGACGATCGTGCGGTGGATCTGTTCGGAGAAGATCCCGGCGTACGTCAGGACAAAGATCAACGATGAGGCCAACATCGGGGCAAGGGCTTGTCCGTTCACGGCCTCACCTTATCACGGTTTCAGGCGAAGCGCAACATCACTGGATGCCGAAGAAGATGGCTCTGATCAGCATCAGCACCGGGATGATCTCGAGCCTGCCGATCCACATGTTGAAGCTCAACGCGAGCTTGCTCAAGGTGGGCATGGCGGGGGAGGTGATCCCGACGGAGAGGCCGACGTTACCCTGCGCGCTTGCCACCTCGAAGATGACGTCGGACAGGCTGAACTGGGCCGGAGAAGTGTGAAGCAACACGATCACCCCCAGCCCGAGGAAGACCAGCCACAGGAAGGTGATGAGGGAGGCGTCCTCCAAGCGCTGTCCGACCTCGGCCGGGTCGACGACCGTCGGACCGATGCGGAACGGAACGATCGCCCCGCGGGGGGATACTATGCGGCGGAACCGCCATTGCACACCCTTCATCAAGATGATCATGCGGATGATCTTGATCCCTCCGGCGGTCGATCCGGCCGCGCCGCCGAACATCATCCCCGCTGCGAGGAGCAGCTTCGCCGTGTCGCTCCAGCCTCCGATGTCGGCTGTTTGGAACCCGGTGCAGGTCATCGCCGAGATGAACTGGAACCCGGAATCGCGCAGCGCGCGCAGCGGCCCCATGGAGAGGCCGTTCTCCAGCGCGAGGAACAGGCTCCCGGCGGCCAGCAGGATGAGGAGCCACCGGGTCTGGACGTCCTTGATCAGGATCGCGCCGTTTCCCCGCATCAACTCGTAATGGACGGCGAAGCTGATCGCCCCGAAGATCATGATCGGGAGGAGCACCAGTTCGATCGCCACCGAATTGTAGGATGCGATGCTGTTCGCTGTTATGCTGAACCCCCCGGTGGAGATCCCGGTCATCGCGTGGTTGAGCGCGTCCCAGATCGGCATCCCCGCCCCCCACAGCGCGATCACGCTGATGAAAGTGTACAGGAGGAATATCCACCACATCGTGCGCAGGGTGGAGACGATGCTCGGGTGGATCTTCTCCCCCCGTGCCTCGGCATAGTAGAGGCTGTACTTGGCCGCCCCCGGGCGCGGACCGGCGAGGATGGTGAGCATCAGCACGATCACTCCCATTCCCCCGATCCACTCGATGAAGCTCCTCCACCACTGGATCGTCTTGGGGAGGAGGTCGGCGCGGGCGGCCATGGTGAGCCCGGTCCCGGTGTAACCGGAGATGGACTCGAAGAACGCGCTCGCCGGGTCACGGAAGTGCAGGAGGGAGGTGGAAGCAACCCCCCTTTCCTGGGCGAACACTGCGGTGAGGATGAACGGGAGCGCCCCGAGCATGGCGATCAATAGCCATCCAAACGCAGCGATGACCATCCCGTGCTTGAGCTTGGTCTCCCCCGCGTTCCGGAACGGGAGGTAGAGGCCGATGCCGAGTCCGAATGAGACGACTGCGGTTATTACAAGTGGGAGAAAGGCGTACGGTTCATTGAAGACTGCGGGGACGACAAGGGAGAGGACCGCCATCATCCCGACGACCGGGACAAGGAGTCCGAGGTCACGCAGGATGATTTTCAGGTCTTGCGGATCGCTAAGGAGTGGGATCCTCATCCGGTGAGGGTTTCAACGAGCTCGTCGCTCGCTCGCTCCAGGGAGAATACGGTGAGCACGTCGCCCGCTTGGATCACCGAATCCCCGGTGGGGATCTCCCGCTTGCCGTCCCGCTCGATCGCCATGATGAGCACGGTCGGTGGGAGGATCCCCCGGCGGCTGCTCTCGGCGAGGGTGTGCCCCACCAGCGGGGAGGTCTCGTTCACCGTGAGGCGAAAGATCTGGTCCCCCTGGGAGAGCATGGTGAAATCGCGTACCGTCGGGCGCTTGGCCGCGTTGTACAGGTGGTTCGCCACCACCTCTTCCGGGTTCTCCATCACGTTCGCCCCGAGCTTGCGGAAGAACTCGGCGTGTTCTTTCTTGTTCACGATCGAGACGATGGACGGGATCTTCAGCTCGCTGGCGATGGAGACGACCATCAGGTTCACCGCGTCGTCGCTCGTCGTCACGATCAACGCGTCGGCCCGGTCCGATCCGGCCTCGCGCAGGGTCTCGCTTGAGGTAGCGTCCCCGTTCAGGACGGTGATGTCGTACATGTTGCTGACCTGGCGCGCCCGTTCGGGGGCCGATTCCACGACCACGACGTTGTTCTTCTCCTTGACCGCGATATCAATCAAGCTGGTCCCGATGCTCCCAGCCCCAACCACTATCATGTACAAATCAATCCCTCCTCAAGCCAAAATTATGATAGCACAGATGAGATCGATGGTCAACGGAGCCAACTCCCCGTTCGTCCCCCCTTGCTTTCGGAGCGTCGCCCTGGACTTCGTGAGCCGACGCAAGCACCTCGGAGGGATGCCAGGCAGCGGCAAGGCCTATCAACCGTTGACAGAGAAGATCCCCGTTGGATAGAAAAGGAGCCCAGCCTGAGCTGGGCCCCACCCTGGCGCGCTGGGAGATGGTCGGTTACTTCTTCCCTTTCTTGCCGGTCCCCCCGTGCTTGTGCCCCGATCCGTGGGAGGCTCCTTCG
>JAJRTG010000056.1 GCA_024278395.1 Fidelibacterota bacterium
AGCGCCTCTCTGATCGGGGAGGTCTTCTCGATCGTGGCGTTGTTCACCGAGTTCGACCAGTTGAACCCGACCAGCGACGTCGTCCCGTCCGGGCGGGCGAACAGCTTCGCCCCGATCAGGGTCCACAAGGCGGCGTACGGGTTGTCGTTCCCCATGAACACCGAGATCTTGAACTCGACGTCGATCCCGAGCTTGTGCAGGAAGTAGCCGAGCAGCACCGTCCCGGGATTGATGTTCAGGACCTGTCTTATCCCGTAGGTCGTGTAGTAGTGCAGGAACTCGTCCACCCACTGCAGGGCGTGCTCGTTCGGCTGGCCGACTCCGCCGAAGTAGCCGGTGATCGTCTCCGGGCCGCCGAGGTGGATGTTCGAGCCGTCGGTCCCCTTGGTGTCGAGGGTCTCGACGTAGCTCGCCCCGATGATCTGCATCGCCGCGGCGACGGCGAGGGTGTCGCCGTTGTCCGCCACCTGCTCCCGCATATTGCGCACGCGGATGTAGCGGCCGGGCATCAGCTCTCCGTTCTCGATCGCCTGTTTCGCCTCGGAGATCAGCCACGGGAAGAACTGAAGCGCGCTGATCTCCAGAGTAACGGCGTAGTCATCCTTGAAGCTCATGGAATCGGCCTTGTTCCCCAGGACCTTGCGGCGGAAATCGGCGACGGTGATGAACGCGTTCTCATCCCGCATCCGGGTGAGCCACTCGATGTCATCGCGGTAGGGCGAGCCGATCTCCTCCAGGCGGCGGAGCAGGTTCGGGAGGGCGCGCGCCCGGCGCGCCTTCTCGTTTATCTCCTCCGGGGTGCCGTAGCGGGCGACGATCGCGAGGAACTCGTTTACGACCTCGTTTCCCGGATCGAGGATCGCCCGGTTTATCTCCTCCAGGTTCTCGGACGGGATCCGCAGGAGGTCTCTCATGTCACTCATAGTCCTTAATCAACTCCTCGAAGCGCTCCTTCTCCCCCTTGAGCATGTGGTAGCAGTGCTCGTCCGCCGGGAAGGTCCCGGCCTTGACGTCCTGGATGTAGGCGGACAGGGCGTCGGTCACGACCTGCGCGACGTTTGCGTACTTCTTCACGAACTTGGGGGTGAACGCCTGGAACTGGCCGATCAGGTCGGAGACGATCAGGAGCTGGCCGTCGCAGTGCGGCCCGGCTCCGATGCTCAGCACCGGGATCGACAGCCTCTTGGCGATGAACCCGGCGACCTCGGGCGGCACCGCTTCCAGCAGGAGAAGCTGCGCTCCCGCCTCCTCGATCGCGAGCGCGTCCTCGATCAACAGCTTCGCCGAGGCGACGGTCCGCCCCTGCGCCTTGTGCCCGCCGAGTTGTCCCGAGCTCTGCGGGGTGAGGCCGATGTGACCGCACACCACGATCCCGGCGTCGAGGATCGCCTTGATCCGGGAGATGACGCGCTTTCCGCCCTCGAGCTTGATCCCGTCGACCCCGGCCTCCTTGATGAACCGACCGGCGTTGCGGACCGCCTCGGCATCGCTCGCCTGATAGCTCATGAACGGCATGTCCCCGAGCACGAACGTGTTCGGCGCCCCGCGGCGGACCGCCTGACAGTGGACGATGCACTGGTCCATCGTGACGGGGACGGTGCTCTCGTACCCGTACACGCACATCCCGAGCGAGTCACCGACGAGCAGCATGTCCATCCCCGCCGCCTCGGCGAACTGGGCGGTGGGGAAGTCGTACGCGGTGATCCACGCGATCTTCTCTCCTTCCCGCTTCATCCGTTGCAGGTCGATGATCGATAGCTTCTTTCCCTGTGCCATTTGACCTCCTTTTTGCAGATTCTATTCCGCGGCCGACCGGCGCGGCAATCGGTACCCGAGGGCACGCAGCATCAGATACAGTCGACAGAGGGGAAGCCCCATCACGTTGAAGTAGTCCCCGCGGATCCCCGCGACGAGGAGCGCGCCCTTCCCCTGGATCCCGTACCCCCCGGCCTTGTCCGTGTACTCCCCGGTATCCAGGTACCACTCGATCTCTTCGTCGGAAAGTGCCCGGAATCTGACCTCGGTCGCCTCGCACGCCTCCCGGGATTCCCCGGTGAAGGTGGAGACGACGTGGAGGCCGGTGAGGACGCGGTGCGTGCGCCCGCTCAGCCGCTTAAGCATCCCCCGTGCCGCGGCGCGGGTGGCGGGCTTCCCCAGGATTTCATCGTCGATGGCTACGATCGTGTCCGCTCCGATCACCACCCCGTGGTGCCTCTTTGCGATCCTCTCCGCCTTCGCCCGGGCGATGGAGACGACCCGCTCCTCCGGGGGACCGGAGGAGGTCTCGTCGATGTCGCTCGGGATGGCGACAAAGTCAGTGGTTATTCGGGATAGGAGCTCGATCCGCCGCGGCGAAGAGGAGGCGAGGATCAGTCTCACGGTGATGGCGTGAAATCGACCTTTGAGGTTCCGTAGTAGACCGAGAAAGCGGCGTCGCGCTTCACGCCCTTGGGGAGCTTGATCACCCCGGCGGCGATCGCCCCCGGCTCGATCCGGGTCGCCTCGAGGAACCCGGGGGTGAGGGCGGCGAACGATGCCGGGCTGAAGAATACGTAGTTCGTCCCGTTCTGCTGCACGAAGAACCTCCAAGGGGAGAAGTCAGCTCCGGTCGGAGAGAGGGCCCACACCATCACCGCGCCCGTCCCGATGAGGGGGTCGATGCTTTTGAGCAGCTCTTCTCCGAACATGCCGTCCCGCACCCCTTCCTCCAGCCGGATGAGGAGGATCCGCAGCTCCTCGCCCCGCGAGGTGATGACGAGCGTTCCGACGAGGCTTCGGTCGATCCCGAGGAGTTCGGCCACCGCCTGTGGGGAGAAGTCCCCGCCGGTCAGGACGGAGGTGAGATCGGTCACCTGGGTCGGTGGGGTGATCTCAGGTGCCTGAGGAGCGGAAGAAGGTGGAGCAGGGGTTTGAGGGATGGAGGCCGCGGGTGAAGCGGCGAGATCGAACGTCCCGCTTACCCCCTGGTAGCTTACGGTGAACGGTTTTTCCGGATCGATCCTATCCCCGAGGATGAGGATCCCCTCGCTCCCCGAGCCGTAGGACGCCCCGCCCGGGTTCACCACGAACCTCCCCACGAGGAATCCGGGGGTGATCTCCACCCAGTCGTTCCGATCGGGGGTGAACGAGTTCCCGTCCTGGCTGATCGTGAACCGGTCCGGGGAGAAGTCGAACGAGTCGACGACGCCCTTTACCGACGGATTGACGTACAAGGCGTTCCTGCCCACGTAGGGGAGGAGCTCGGTGCGCAGGGTCGGAGAGATGCGGGAGTTGAACGTGCGATCGGTGATGTACACGATGAATATCCCGAGGTCCTGTCCTCCGACGGGAACGGTAAGCTGGACGAAGAGATCAGGGGCGAGCCCTGTCTTCTCCGCGATCTGCGCCTCGGTGGCGGCGAACCCCGCTACGCACAGCGTCAAAATAAGGAGGAAGGCGAGTAGACCCCGCCCTCCCATCCGAGTCAGCGTCATCGATGTTTCGCTTTACCTGATGTAACGGCCTAGTGGCACGGGCCGCCGCACCACCATCCGGCAAACGCGAACACCCAGAACGTAAAGAAGAACGAGAGCAGCAACCAAGCTTCTATGGTCATCAGCCACCTCCTTAATTTGTAATTCCACTATAGCACAAAACCGGACCGAGGGCAAGTGATATACATAACAGAACTGCAAAATCACGAAATCCGCTTGACACGGCCCTTCTTTCCTGGTTTAATCACCGGGAACTAACGTGTTGTGTAGCAGTTGTGCCTGCACCGCGAAGGGGGTTCCGTTGGCGGAAGAAATACAGAGGGAAAGCGGTGTTCCTTACCGAAACCGAAAGATGCTCTCCCTTCTCCTCGACGCTCTGGGAGCGCTCGTCGTCATCCTCGATCCGGAAGGAAGAATCGTACATTGCAACAAGGCCTGCCGGGAGATCACCGGCTATTCGTTGGAGGAGCTGGAGGGAAGGCCGATCTGGGACACCCTGATCCCCCCTGAGGAGAGGGAGGGGGTGAAGCGCGTGTTCGGTGAGCTCGTGCGGAACGCCGCTCCCAACCGATACGAGAACTACTGGAGGAGCAAGGACGGGAGTCTGCACCTCATCTCCTGGTCGAACACGGTCTACCGCGATCTGGAGGGAGGGGTGCGGTACGTGATCGGTACCGGGATCGAGGTGACGGAGCAGCGGCGCGCCCAGGAGGCCCTCGCCTCCCTGAATCAGAAGATCATACTCCTCCACGAGACCGCGCATCAGTTGGAGGAAGTGACGGATGAAGAGGAGGTCTACCGGCTCACCGTGCAC
>JAJRTG010000057.1 GCA_024278395.1 Fidelibacterota bacterium
CAACGCGACGTTCGTCGGGTTCACTGGGACGCCGATCGAGTTCGAGGACCGCAACACGCGCCACGTGTTCGGTGATTACATCAGCGTCTACGACATCGAGCAGGCGGTCGTAGACGGCGCCACCGTCCCGATCTACTACGAGAGCCGGATCGCCAAGCTCGACCTCTCCGAGGAGGAGAAGCCGCGCATCGATCCCGAGTTCGAGGAGGTGACCGAGGGAGAGGAGATCGAGCGGAAAGAGAGGCTGAAGACGAAGTGGGCGCAGCTTGAGGCGATCGTGGGGACGGACAAGCGCCTGGATATGGTCGCTAGAGATCTCCTCGATCACTTTGACGCCCGGATCTCTACCCTTGACGGCAAGGGGATGATCGTGTGCATGAGCAGGCGGATCTGCGTCGAGATGTACGACCAGATCACAAAGCTCCGCCCGGAGTGGGGATCAGATGATGATGAGAAGGGCGCGGTTAAGGTGGTGATGTCCGGGTCGGCCTCCGATCCGGCCGACTGGCAGCCGCACATCCGCAACAAACTCCGCCGCGAGCGGCTGGCGCAGCGGTTCAAGGATCCGGACGATCCGCTGAAGCTTGTGATCGTGCGCGACATGTGGCTCACCGGGTTCGACGTGCCGTGCCTGCACACGATGTACATCGACAAGCCGATGAAGGGGCACACCCTGATGCAGGCGATCGCGCGGGTCAACCGGGTGTTCCGCGACAAGCCGGGCGGGTTGATCGTCGATTACCTCGGCCTGGCCGACAGCCTGCGCCGTGCGCTCGCCACCTACACCCAGGGCGGCGGGCGCGGGAAGCCGACGATCGACCAGCGGGAGGCGGTCGCCGTGATGCTGGAGAAGCTCGAGATCTGCCGCGACTACTTCCACGGGTTCGACTATTCTCCCTACCTCACAGGAAGCCCGTCCGAGCGGTTGGCGTTCCTACCCGCCGCGCTGCAACACCTCCTTTCACAGGATGAGCCGACCGATAAGTTCATCAAAGCGGTGGTGGAGCTGTCGAAGGCGTTCGCCCTGTCGGTCCCACAGCCAGAGGCGATCAACGTGCGCGATGAGGTCGCGTTCTTCCAGGCGGTGAAGGCGACGCTGGTCAAGCACACCGTCACCCGCCAGCGGCCGGCCGACGAGATCGAGCCGGCGATCCGGCAGATCGTCTCCGCGGCGATCGTTCCGGATAGGGTGATCGACATCCTGGAGGCGGCTGGGATCAAGCGGCCGGATATCTCCATCCTCTCTGATGAGTTCCTCGCCGAGGTGCGGGGATTGCCGCAGAAGAACCTCGCTGTGGAGCTTTTGCGTAAGCTGCTGAACGACGAGATCAAGACGCGGCGGCGGAAGAACCTGATCCAGTCGCGCTCGTTCGCCGAGATGCTTGAGCGGACGATCCACCGCTACAAGAACCGGGCAATCGAGACGGTGCAGGTGATCGAGGAGCTGATCGAGCTCGCCAAACAGATGCGGGAGGCCGCAGGACGCGGGGAGAAGCTGGGCCTCATGGAAGAAGAACTCGCGTTCTACGATGCGCTCGAGACGAACGACAGCGCCGTGGCAGTGATGGGAGATGAGGTATTAAGCCGGCTCGCCCGCGAGCTCGCCGAGACCGTGCGCAACAACGCGACGATCGACTGGACGCTCAGGGAATCCGCCCGCGCCCGGCTGCGGGTGATGGTCAAGCGCACCCTGCGCAAGTACGGATACCCGCCGGACAAACAGGCGAAAGCGACCCAGACCGTGGTTCAGCAGGCGGAGCTGTTGGGAGAGGAGTGGACAAGGTGAGAGATTACTATAAGTGTGAAAGCAGTGGGGAGGTTAATACATGAAGATCTCGACGATTCTTGTCCACATAGATACCGGGTTCATAGCCTTACCCAAGTTTCAGCGCGGTTACGTTTGGAATCGCGACCAAGTACGTGCATTGATGGATTCTCTCTATCACCGACATCCCATCGGCAGTCTGCTGGTCTGGACGACGAACTCAACGGGGACTGCCAGTAGAGGAGATTCTGATCCTCAACTCGGGGTCATTAAGCTACTGCTCGACGGGCAACAGCGGATAACGACGCTGTACGGGATCATTCGTGGCAGGCCGCCCAAGTTCTTCGATGGCCGCCCAGACGTCCTTTCCGGCCTTTTCTTCAACTTGGATACGGAGGAATTCTCCTACTACATGCCGAGCCGCATGAAGGGCAATCCCTTGTGGATCGACGTAACCAAGTTGATGCAGGATGGGATAGGTCCCTTCGTAACGGAACTATCCAGCCATCCGGAGTACGCAAGCAAACTTCCGCTTTACATCAACCGCCTCATACAGATCACCGGGATCAAGGATGTAGACCTGCACATAGAGGAAGTGACGGGTGAAGACAAAACGATAGACGTAGTGGTAGATATTTTCAACCGGGTCAACAGCGGTGGAACAAAGCTATCCAAGGGGATCTTGCGCTTGCTAAGGTATGTGCGGACTGGCCGGAAGCGCGTGAGGTGATGAAGCACGAGCTGGAGCGATGGCGGGAGGGCGGCTTCAACTTCAGCCTCGAGTGGCTGCTCCGCAACTTGAATTCCGTACTTACCGGTGAAGCGCGATTTACCGCCCTGCACAACGTGGATCCCGCCACGTTCAGGGATGGGTTGAACCGGACCGTGAAAGCCTGTGATTACCTGCTGAATCTTATCTCCAGTCGCCTGGGATTAGACCACGACCGCGTGCTCTTCGGGCGTTACGCATTCCCGATCATGACGCTACGTCGATCGCCGTGGGGGAAAACTCGACGCCGAGGAACAGGATAAACTCCTGTTTTGGTATCTTTATAGCGCACTGTGGGGTCGATTTTCCGGGTCAACGGAGACCATCCTCAACCACGACCTTCAGCTGATCGAAGAAGTCGAGGGAGGAATCGATAGATTGATCAAAGAACTGGAGCTCTGGCGGGGCGATCTTACCGTTCAGCCGGAGCATTTCGGCGGCTGGAGCCTGGGTGCCCGCTTCTATCCGATGCTCTACCTTCTGACGCGCGTTGAGAACGCCCGTGATTTCTGTTCCGGTCTGATCCTGAAGGAAAGTCTGCTCGGTAGGCTGAGCAGGCTCGAAGTACATCATATCTTTCCCAAGGCGCTCCTTTACAACCATGGCTACAAAAAGGATCAAGTGAATGCAGTAGCAAACTTCTGCCTCCTCACCCAGGACTGTAATCTTGAGATCAGCAACCGCAATCCAGCAGAGTACTTGCCCCTCTGTGAAGCAAGGAACCCCGGAGTCCTCGCTTCACAGTGGATCCCAACGGATCCAATCCTGTGGCAAGTCGAAAACTACCCCGACTTCCTCGAGGCACGGAAGACACTGTTGGCGGAGGCGGCAAACACGTTCTTAGCGCGGTTGCTGCATGGGGAACGCGCTCCGCTTGATACAGGTCGGCTATTGGCGCCTGTTACTGCCTCGATTGGCATCCCCGGTGGAATCGAGAGCGATGAAGAAGAACGCCTTATCAGAGAGTGCAACGACTGGGTAAGGAGTCAAGGTTTACCCGAGGGGCGGCTCCTGTATGAAATCGCTGACCCGGAAACCGGTGAACCAATCGCCGTTCTTGATCTTGCATGGCCGAGTGGATTGCAGGAAAGGTTGAGCGAGCCGGTCGCGCTGTTGATAGGTGAGGAGAAGGAAACTCTGGAGGCCGCCAACAAGGCCGGGTTCAGTTACTTCACCGATATCGATGATTTCAAGCGATACGTACGGGAAAAGATCCTGGTGTTCGAGCCACATCCCGGCAGGATCGTGCAGTAGAAAGGAGATCACAATGAGCGACATCATCGAAACAACGATCGAGCAGGTGAAGTAAGCAGCCTTGCAGGTCTATCGGGAGCTCGGTCCCGACTGGCCGGAGAAGGTCTACCAAGAGGCGATTGAAGTTGAGTTGCGCTTGGCCGGTATCGAGTACGAAGCACAGAGGATCCTTCCCGTTGACTACAAAGGGTTCATCGTCGGCGAAGGGATTCCTGATCTTGTTATCTGGGTCCGCTCTGAAAACGGCCGGACGGCGATCGTAGCTGATCTCAAACAGGATAACGCAATTAAGGAAAGTCATGTGCTGCAGGTGCGGAAGTATATCGCGGGGCTGAAGCGTCAACTTAGGCCAGGTGAAACGGTTTGCGACAACGGGCTAGTGATCTGTTTCCCAAAGGCAAGCGCTAAGAAGATTGATGATACATCTATAGAAGGAAATGGAGACATTTACTTCTCTGTAGTTCGTTCTTAAATGGACAATCTAAACAACTATGAAAGGAGGTTTCGGCTTGCTGGTGGCCTGCCCTAAAGCTGCACCACGGGCAAGTAGAGAGCCTCCATAGCCTTTTCGTGTCTCATCCGCTCGTTCACCTTCTGGCTATGGTGGGAGGACGGGCCTCCATGCTCCAGAAGCTCAACCGTACCCGTCCCCAACCGGCGTTAAACACCCACGCGCACTGTGCGGTTGGACGTGGCCCATATTTCCCCGCCTCGACCAGGCAGGCCCATGGCGCTTGCGACTTTCTGGTGCCCGAATACGCCGAGATAGGCAATGCCGCGGATTTGGAGGGGTTCCTCGCAGCCTATAGAATGGTGAGAGCAAAAGGAGAGTCGATATGAAAAGAAGCCGCGTATGGCCAATCGCGGTTTTAGTGATCCAGATCACATTCGTGCTCATGGCTCGTCCTGGCCCGCAGACGGGTTTGCTGACCATGTGGGAGCTGCCCTACGAGGGTACGTTCTCCGCCGGGATCGCGTTCGGGAAAAACGGGACAGTCTACGTCACGGCGGAGGGCGAGCTGGAGATCTACCGCCTCGATCCTGGGCGTGATCTCTACCGCAGGTGGGGCCGACTGAAAAAGGGCCTGCCGGTCACATCCGCCGCTCAGCCGGACGCCGATTCCTAAAGAGTGTCCGGTCAAAGGTTCATCACTACATCTTGCGCGCGTTTGACTCGCCGGGCCGTGACAGGATAGGGTGGGGTGCCCGGAAGGGTGAAGACAACAAACGACCGGGAGGTGATGCGCAGGAGAGCAATTTGGACTGGAATTACGCCGCTTCTTCCCTGGGCGTGGGGAGAAGCGCCGAACGCACGTAAAAGGAGGCGACAGTGAAGCGGATAGTATTTGGAATGCTGGTGGTTATGCTGGTCATGGGGTGGGTGGGCGCTGCCGCGCTTGCCGAGAGCGCTGATCCCCCCCGTGGTGTGATCCTCGGCTGGGCGACGGGAGATGTGCACCACACGATGTCATTCTCGTGGTACACGGACACCGCCGAGGCCGGGGACACGGTCCTGTACGATACGGTGTCAAGGAGCGGAGACCCGGCCCTGTACAGCTACTCCGTCACCGCCTCGACACCTCCCGCCGTGATCATCGGGAGGAAGGGCGATGAGGAGGGGTACACGCACAAGGTGACCGTGACCGGGTTGGAACCCTACGTCGACTACTACTTCATCGTGGGCGGCCCGGGCGGGTATAGCAAGGAGTTCAAGTTCCGCACCGTCCCCGATGACCTCGATTCGATCACGTTCGTCGTGGGGGGCGACACCCGCAAGGGGGCGCTGGACTTCCCCGCGGGGCGAAACGCGATCTCGAAGCTGATGGCGCAGCATGATCCCTACTTCGTGATCCACGTCGGGGACCACATAGAACGGGCGTTCGAGGCCAAGGAGTGGAAGGAGCTGGCCGACCACCTCCAGGATACGTGGGTCACCAGCACAGGCTACTCCATCCCGATCGTCCCGGTGATCGGAAACCATGAGGTGGGGCGGACGAAGGCCCCGGAAGGGGACTACACGGTCCCGGAAGGGGGGTTCTACGAGTTCGAGGTCGTCCC
>JAJRTG010000058.1 GCA_024278395.1 Fidelibacterota bacterium
CCGGTGCACGTCCCGCAGTGGGTGCAGGCGATGAACCGCCGTGTGACCGAGGCGGAAGAGGAGTTCTTCAAGCAGGAGGGGCGCCCTCCGACCCTGCAGGAGCTGGCTGCCCGCGTCGGTGTGGATGAACGTCAGCTTGTGGAGATCCTGCGCGGCCGGGAGGCGATGACCTACGTGTCGATCGATGAGAAGAGACGTGCCGAGGACCCTCAGCCGCCCGTTCCGAGCATCGATCACTTCGTTTCGGAGGAAGAGGGCCTTCCGTTGGACGTGCGGATGAGGATCGTCGCAGCCATCGAGCGGCTCGGGGAGCTGCAGCGGCGGGTGGTGGAGGGAATCTTCTACCAAGGGAAGAGCCAGGCCGAGGTGGGGAAGGAGCTCGGCATGTCGCAGCGGCAGGTGTCGCGGATGAAGGAGGCGGTCCTAAAGGAGCTGCGGGAGAGGCTCGGCCCGCGGGGGGACAAGGGAAACTGAATCGGGGACTTTCTAGGAATAATAATAAAGACGAAAGCGGTTTAGCCGGTAAGAGGAGAACGGAGTTGAGTGATTTGTTGTCATTGATTGGAGACGCGGTGGAGAAACTGCAAAGAAGCGTTACTCTGTTCGCCGATTCCGACCGCAGCGCCGGTGTGAAGGAGCTTCAAGACGTGGTCGCCCGCATCGACCGCTACGTGCAGGAGATCGATAACGATCCGCTCCTCGCGCTCGCCTCCCTTGATCGCGAGCTCGTCGTTAAGGAGTTGGAGGGGGTCAAACGCGAACTTGCCGTGGTGATCGATGAACTGACGGCGGCCTCCACCGGATAGATGCGCGTGCGCAGACGGGCGGTGATCACGGGGGGGACACGGGGCATCGGCCTCGCCGTGGCAGAGCGGCTTTCCCGCGAGGGGTACCTCCTTGTTCTGAACTACGCTCATGACGAATCCCAGGCCGAGACGGCCCGGAAAGCTCTGGGTGGAGAAGCTCTCCTCATGAAGGCGGATGTTACGACCGAGGAAGGGGCGCTGCGCCTGGTGCGGGAAGCGGCGGCGGGAGGGCCGGTCCATCTTCTGGTGAACAGCGTCGGCGATTTCCTCTATAAGCCCCTGTTGGAAACGACGCTTGAGGAGTGGGAAGCGGTGATGAGGAGCAACCTCACGACCGCCTTCCTCTGCTCCAAGGCCGTGATCCCCCATATGCGCGCCCGCGGGGGCGGGACGATCATAAACATTGGGATGATGCACGCCGGGATCCTGCGCGCCGTGCCGCACACCGTCCCCTACACGATCGCCAAGACGGGGATCGTGATCCTCACCAAGTCGCTCGCAAAATCCGAGGGGCGTTACGGGATCCGGGTGAACGCGGTGAATCCCGGGTTCATCGCCTCTGGGAGTCATCCCCCTCGGGAGGGATCACCCGAGATCCCGCTCGGGCGCCTCGGTACCCCGGAGGAAGTAGCCGCTGCTGTGGCGTTCCTCGCCTCGGACGAGGCGTCCTACATAACCGGAGCGATCCTGGATGTGCACGGAGGGGCTCTCCTCTAGGGCGAGTTCACCTCGGCCTTGTAGCCGCCGTCCGAGCGCTTCACGGTGATCGTCGTCGTCCGACTCGCCTCGACGAGGACGTTGTCCACCACGGTCGGAGGGACGGTGTCGATGACCACCCGGTAGACCCCGGCCGGCAGCTTCGGCGCCGGTTCGTGCAGGTTCCCGCTGAACACCTCCTTGCCCGCCTGGTCGTAGACGTGGTAGAGGAGCTCGGTCGGAAGCTGAAGCGCCTGGCGCAGGTCGGCGCTGCTCTGGGCATCGAAGTAGAGCCCGCCGGTGGCGGCGGCGATCTCCTTCAACTGCTCACGCGCCTTCGGCAGGCTTCCGATGTCGAAACCGACCACATGGATCTTCAGGTCGTATCCGGAGGCGAGCAGGTCCCTCGCCGCCTTCACCGGATCCCCATGGCACGTCTCCATTCCGTCCGTCACGAGGATGATCAGATCAGGACCGTACGCGCCGTCGAAGTCCTCCTTCGCCTGCTCCAGTGCGTAGGCGATCGGGGTCGGTCCGCCCGTCTCGATCGCCTGGATCTTGGCGCGCAGCGCCGCACGGTCGATCGGTTTGAGCGGTACGAGGAGCTTGCTGACCTGGCAGCCTCCGAATATGCGCAGCCCCACGTTGGTCCCGTCCGGGATCGTCCCCACGAGCTCGTCGAGGACCCGCTTTGCCACCTGGATCTTCGTCGAGTCTTCGAACGGCTCGGCCATGCTCGAAGAGGTGTCGAGGATTATCAACAGGTTCTTCGGGGCTTCCAACGCGGCCAGGGAGAGCTCTCCCCCCGGGCGCAGCTCGAGTGCCCCCATCTCCTCCCCGGTCGCCCGCGTCGGTCCCATCGCCCCGATCGCGTCGACGCACGGCCCGGGACAGGGGCTCTTATCCTCGTCCGCTGGGACGTCGGATATGCGCACGAACCGGAACTCCTCCCCCTCCTTCACGTAGGGGGCGATGTCGATTCCGGTGGGCCAATCCTTAGCCTCTCCCACCGCGATGTACGAGTTTCCGTCGGTGCTTATCTCGACACGCGCCGGTCGGCCGTTTGTGATGTATACGAACAGGTCTGGGCCGGGAACGTCCACCAGGCGGTTGTCCACGAACTCCACGATCAGATAGGCGCGGTCGTCGATCTCGCTCAGCCGGTAGCCGAGGGAGACGGAGCAGGTCCCGCATCCAGAGCAGCTGTTGCATCCCTGCCCGCCGCAGTCGGGCGGTCCCAGCGCTTCCTTGGCGCGCGAGAACGCCGTGCACGCACAACTCCCCTCTACATAGGCGATGACACGATCGGCGAACGCAGCGTCTCCCTGGGGGAAGGTCACCCCACCGTAGGTCACGGGCTGAGAAAGACCGAACTGGGCCACCGTCCCGATGATCCATATCAGTGCAAAGAGCCCGAGGATAATCCTCCCTGTTTCCCTATGACGAATTCTCTTCATCGGTCACCTCCGAGGGTCTTCCCAATTTCCATCATAGAACGATTTGCACGTGAAGACAAGAGGAGGGACGAGTCCCCTGGTTGACAGGCCGGTTTCGGTTCGCTAACATGGGGCCAGCGCCGAGGTGGCGGAATTGGCAGACGCGCATGGTTGAGGGCCATGTGGACATTTAACGTCCGTGCGGGTTCAAGTCCCGCCCTCGGCACCAAATTGCTTATCAGAAGCAGGCCCGGTTATGCGTATCCTAGTTGACGTAATGGGTGGGGACCTCCCACCGGCGGAACTTGTTAAAGGCGGAATCACAGCCGGGCGGGAAGCGGAGATCGAGATCGGTTTTGTCGGCGATCCCGAGGTCATCCGAGCCGCTCTATCCCAGAACAACGAGAAGGAAGGGGGGGCATTCTCCATCGTCCCCGCCGCTCAAGTCATCAGGATGGACGACCCTCCCGTACGGGCCGTGCGGGAGAAGCGGGACTCCTCCCTGATCAAGGGGCTCTTGGCCTTGAAAGAAGGGGAGGGGGATGCGTTCGTCTCCCCCGGGAACACCGGCGCGGTCGTGGCCGGGGCGATCTTCACCCTGGGAAGGCTCCCCGGCGTTCCCCGTCCGGGGATCGCCGCACTGTTACCCACACTCGCGGGGAAGGAGATTCTGATCATCGATGTCGGAGCGACGGTCGATTGTACCCCGCCCCACCTCCTTCATTTCGCACTGATGGGGGGGAGCTACGCCCGCGATGTCCTCAGGGTCCCCGATCCTCGGATCGGCCTTCTGAACATCGGGACGGAGGAGACGAAGGGGAACAAGCTCACCCAGAGGGCGTTCGAACTACTGGAGAAGAGCCCGCTCCCCTTTGTGGGGAACGTCGAGGGACACGATCTCCTCACCGATCCCGCGGTCGATGTCGTGGTCTGCGACGGGTTTGTGGGGAACGTTTTTCTGAAGGCGCTCGAGGGCGGGGTGTCCGCGGTCACCGGCTTCCTTCGGGAGGGCCTCTCCCGCGGAGGGGTGCGGGTCAAACTGGGGGCACTCCTGTTCAAGCCCGTATTCTCCGCCTTGCGGTCCCTTCTCTCCTACGAGCGGCACGGCGGGGCCCCCCTCCTTGGGGTGAACGGGGTGGTGGTGATCGGACACGGCCGCTCCGACGCCGCTGCGATCGCCGGTGCGGTTCTGGCGGCGAAGCGGGCGGTGGAGGCGGGGCTGAACGAGCGGATTGCACAGGGAATGAAAGGATGGGGAAAGATTGGGAGCTAGAATAATCGGGACCGGGAGTTACCTTCCGGAAAAGACGGTGACGAACGAGGATCTCACCAGGATCGTTGAGACCTCGGATGAGTGGATTGTGAAGCGTACGGGGATCCGTACCCGCCACCTCCTGGAGCGGGATGAGGCTCCGGCGGACATGGGGGTGGCGGCCGGGAAGGCGGCTCTGAGGGCGGCGGGGCTCTCCCCGGAGGATGTCGACCTGTTGGTCGTGGCCACCAACTTCCCCGATATGATCTGTCCGGGGTCGGCCCCGTTCGTATCCTCCGGCCTCGGGCTCGACGAGCGGCCGTTCTTCTACCTCAAGGCCGGTTGCTCCGGATTTGTGTACGGGCTCGCCGTGGCCGGCGGGCTGATCGACGCCGGACTATACCGCCACGTCCTTGTCGTCGGGATGGAGGCCCTCTCCCGGGTGACCGATTGGGATGACAGAAAGACCTGCGTGCTGTTCGGGGACGGGGCCGGGGCCGCACTCCTCGGGCCGGGAGGCGACGGAGAGGGGATCCTGGGAAGCTCGATACGCGGAGACGCGGGGAAGGCGATGCTTTTACACCTGCCCGCCGGTGGGACGCGCACCCCGGCGAGCCATGAGACCGTCGATGCCGGCGGGCATTACCTGAAGATGGAGGGCTCGGGAGTGTACAGGAGCGCCGTTCCGATGATGGAGACCGCGACGCGGGAGGCGCTCGCCGCAGCCTCCCTCACCCTCTCCGACGTCGACTGGCTGATCCCGCATCAGGCGAACATCCGCATCATCGAGTCCCTGGTGCGTCGGCTCAAGTTCGATCCGAACCGGGTGGTCGTGAACCTCGACCGGGTGGCGAACACATCCACCGCCTCCATCCCGATCGCCCTCGACGAGGCGCTGCGGGACGGCCGCATCACCAGCGGGGAGGTCGTCGTCCTCACCGCGTTCGGGGCCGGGGCGACCTACGGTGCGGTGGTGGTGCGGATCTAAAATGAGACCGAAAGTCGCGTTCCTCTTCCCCGGTCAAGGGACGGTCCCGGATAGCCCTCCCCCTCCCTCTCCGTTGGTCGATCGCCTGCTCGGGCTCGCCGCCGAAGCGGGGCTCGAGATAACGGATTGGTTGCGGGAGAAGGATCCCCGTCTCTCCCTGACCGAGAACGCCCAACCGACGATCCTGATCGACTCCTTGGGGAAGGAGGCCGAGCTTCGCCGGGCCGGGATCTCCCCCGATTTCGTGGCCGGGCACAGCCTGGGGGAGTACGCCGCGCTGGTGAGCGCCGGGGTGGTCTCTGCTGAGGAGGCCCTTTCCGTCGTCATCGAGCGGGGGAGGTTGATGGGCCGCGTCCCCGGAGGGATGGCCGCGATCCTCAAGCTGTCCGGAGATGACGTGGAGGAGATCTGCGCCGCGACCGGGGCGACCGTCGCCAACTACAACGCACCGGGACAGATCGTGATCTCGGGTGAGGATGCCGCGGTCGAAGGGGCGATGGAGCTGGCGAAGGAGCGCGGAGGGAGGGCGGTTAAGCTGAACGTCTCCGGGCCGTTTCACTCCCCGTTGATGGCCCCGGCGCAGGAGGCCCTCTCTCCCCGGATCGAGGCGATCGAGTTCCGCACCCCGCAGGTCCCGGTCGTATCCGGGGTGAGCGGCGGGATGGAGTCGTCCCCGGCTCGCCTGAAGGAGCTCCTCTTGACACAGATCACCGCGTGTGTACTCTGGGAGGAAGTGATAAATGCTCTGGTGGACGCGGGGGTGAGAACGGCGATCGAGGTGGGGCCGGGGGAGGTGCTCACCAGGATCGGGCGGAGGATCACCGACCGGATCGAATTCGTGTCCTATGAGGAGGCGCGTGATGGGGGAGCTTGATGGACGGGTGGGGGTCGTCACCGGCGGGACGCGCGGGATAGGAAGGGCTATAGTCTCCCGCTTGCATCGAGAGGGATGTTCGGTTACAGTCCTTGCCCGCGACGAGGAGGCGGGAAGGGCGTTGGAAGCCGAGTTTCCCGGCGTGGAGTTCCTGAAGGTGGACGTATCCGACTTCGCGCAGGTGCGGGAGGCGGCGCGCCTGATCCATTCACGCCACAATCGGATCGACTACCTCGTCAACAACGCCGGGATCACGCGTGATCGATTGATCCTGCGTATGGAGGAGGAGGATTGGAAACGGGTGATAGATGTCAACCTCACCGGCGCCTACAACACCTTCCGCGCCTTTCTGCGCTACATCATAAAGGCGGATGGGGGGGCGGTCGTCAGCATCTCCTCCGTCGTCGGGGAGACGGGGAACATCGGCCAGGCGAACTACGCCGCTTCCAAGGCCGGCCTCATCGGGCTCTCCCGCAGCGTGGCCAAGGAGGTGGCGGGTCGTGGGGTGAGGGTGAACGTCGTGGCGCCGGGGTTCATCTCCACCCGCATGACCGCAGGGCTTCCGGAAGAGGTGCGGGATTTATTCCTTTCCCGGATCCCGCTCAAGCGGGCCGGGTCTCCGGAGGAGGTGGCGGATGTAGTGGAGTTCTTGCTATCGCCGCGTGCTTCCTATATAACTGGGCAAGTTATTCACGTAAACGGGGGGCTTTACCCCTAGAAAGCGCTTATAAAAGGGAGGTGTATGCATAGATGAGCGACATCGCGGAAAGGGTAAAAGCGATCATCTCCGATCAGCTGATGGTGGATCCGGAGGAGATTACGGAGGAATCTTCGTTTGTGGAGGATCTCGGCGCCGACTCATTGGACACCGTGGAGCTGATCATGGAATTCGAGGACGAGTTCGGGATCGAGATCTCGGATGAGGACGCGGAGAAGATCACCACCGTCGGGGAAGCGATCGCCTATCTGGAGAAGCTGGTTGAGGAGAAGGAAGAGTAACACGCTTCGGTGGGAGAGGGAGGGGGCAAGCGGGGTTTCGGTTGTCCCTTTTTCTTTTTCCGGGAGGATCTCTATCATTGGGTGAGGTGATCCGGATGAGAGAAGGCGAGAAACGGGGGAGCATCGGCAGGGAGAACGTGAACCCGTATTACGAGGAGGAGAAATACCCGGAGCCGACCGTCTGTCCGCGGTGCGGGCTGATCTACCAGGAGGGGCGGTGGCAACGGGCGGAGACCCCTCCCGACCCCCGCTCCCATGAGAGCCTGTGCCCGGCCTGCCGACGGGAGGTCGATCGAAATCCGGCGGGGCTGGTCTACCTCAGCGGGGGCTACTTCACCGCTCATCGGGATGAGATCCTGAACCTTGCACGCAACCAGGAGGACGCCGCAGGCTCGACCCGGCCGCTGCAGCGGATCATGTGGATCGATGACCGCGGCGACGGAGTGGAGATAGCGACCACGAGCCCCCACCTGGCCACCCGGATAGCCAAGGCGGTTGAGAGCGCGTGCAAGGGGACCCTTACGATCAAGCAGACCCCCGAGGAGCCGCTCGTGCGCTGCTATTGGGAGCGGGATGACTGAACTCAGGGAACAGGCGATCGGGGAGTTCCTCGCGGCCCTCTCCTCCGGGGACCCGACCCCGGGCGGAGGGAGCGTCGCCGCCCTCTCCGGGGCGCTCTCCGCGGCGCTCGGGTGCATGGTGTGCGCGATCGCCGGGCGGAAAAAAGGGGGGCAAGAACTGTCCGCGCTCTCTGAACGCCTGCTTTCACTGCGCGAGAAGCTGTTGGACCTGGCCGGGGAGGATGCGGAGGCGTTCTCCGGGGTGATGGCCGCCTACCGCCTCCCGAGGGAGGATCCGGAGAGGAGAGAAGCGATTGAAAGAGCGCTTGCGGGTGCGGCCGAGGTCCCGCTGCGGGTGGCCGCGGCCTGCGTGGAGCTCCTTGGTATATTGGTCAAACTCGCACCCCGCGCCACCCCCCAGAGCGTGAGCGACGTCGGGGTGGCCGCGCGCCTTGCGGGTGCGGCCGTTGAGTCCGCCCTGCTCAACGTCACGATCAACCTCGCCTACATGAGGGACCGATCGAGGAAGGAGGCGCTTGTGGAGAGGCGCGACAAGCTGCAGGCAGAAGGGAAAGCGCTCGCGGAACGGGCGGTGGAAGCGGTGGGACTCCGTCTCCCATGACCCGCGTCGGCCTTGTCTCGGACATCCACGGGAACCTCCCCGCCCTCGATGCGGTCATCGCCGCGCTGCGGCGGGAGAAGGTCGACCGGATCGTCTCCTGCGGCGATCTCGTCGGTTACGGGCCGTGGCCGCGCGAGGTGATCTCCCGGATCCAAGGGCTCGGAGTGACCGGGGTACAGGGGAACCACGACGCCGCTGCCTGCGGTGCGCTCCCCGCGGATCACTTCACCGCGGCGGCGAGGCGGGCGATCGATTGGATCCGGACCCGCTTGGATCGGGATGAGCTCGGGTACCTGGCCGGACTCCCGCAGACGAGGACCGTGGAGGGGATGAGCGTGGTGCACGGGAGCCTGCGCGGGCCGCTGTGGGAGTACATCCTCGATCCGTGGACCGCCGGGGAGAGCTTCCGTCTCCTTGAGACCCAAATCGGCCTCTTCGGCCATTCCCACATCCAAGGGGGGTTCATCGACGGCGGGGGCGGGGTGGAGCCGATCGATCCGCGAAGGGGGGAGGTGGATCTGCTCCCCGGGGTCCGCTACCTGATCAACCCGGGGAGCGTGGGCCAGCCGCGCGACGGCGATCCCCGTGCCGCGTACGCGATCATCGACCTGGATGAGGAGATGATCATCTATCGCCGTGTTCCCTACGACATCTCCGCGACGCAGCGGGAGATCCGCCGCGTCGGGCTCCCCCGCGAGCTCGCCGACCGGCTGAGCCTTGGGAGGTGAGGATGGAACGGGAGCTTGCCGCAGCGGTCCGCGCGGCGCGGGCGGCCGGAGCGATCCTCCGGGGGGGAATGCACCTGGAGAAGGGGGCTTCCGCTAAGGCGCACGAGCGCGACCCGGTGACGATCTTCGATCGCCGAAGCGAGGAGGTGCTCGTCGGGATGCTGCAGAAGGCGTTTCCGCAGTACGGCTTCCTCTCCGAGGAGGGAACCGAGATTAACGGGGATTCCCCCTGCCGCTGGGTGATCGATCCGCTGGACGGGACGAACAACTTCCTGCGCGGGATCCCGCAGTTCGCGGTCTCGATCGGGCTTGAGTGTTCCAGGAGGACCGAGGTCGCCTGTATCTACGATCCGATGCGGGACGAGCTCTTCACCGCCCGCCGCGGGGGCGGGGCCTGCCTGAACGGGGAGCCGATCCGGGTGAGCGGGACGACCGCGTTCAAGGACGCTCTCATCGTGCTCGAGTTCTCATCCTACCCGGGCCGCGCCCTTGAGCTTTACGAGAGGCTACGCCCCCTGATCGGCCCGGTGCGCGGGGTGCGGGCGTTCGGGTCGGCCTGTCTGAACCTCGCCTACGTGGCGGCAGGGATGGTGGACGGAGCCTGGTTCCTCTCCCTCTCTCCGTGGGACGTCTCCGCTGGGATCCTGCTCATCGAGGAGGCGGGCGGGCGGGTCACCGATCTTTCCGGTCGCCCGCTCGCGGATCCGCAGACCGGGCTGCTTGCGACGAACGGGCTCCTCCATCCCGGACTTCTCGAGCTCATTGAAGGGTGAGAAGGTGGGCCTCGAGCGCTACAAGGGGATCGTCCCCGATTGGGAAGGGTTCATCTCCGCGTGCAGCCGCCCCCTTCCGACGGTCATAAGGACGAATACGATTCGGATCGATCCCTCCGCCCTGCGCGCCCGGTTGGAGCGGAAGGGGTTCTCCCTGACGCCGTACCCCGGGATTCCTGAACTGTTCCGGGTTACGGAGAGCTGCGTCACCAAGACGATCGAACACTGGAGCGGGCTCTTCTATTCCCAGGAGGCGGCGCAGGCCCTCCCGGTGATCGCCCTCTCCCCGCAGCCGGGCGAGACGGTCCTCGACATGTGCGCCGCCCCGGGGGGAAAGACGACCCAGATCGCGGCCGCGATGGAAAACCGCGGCCTCCTCGTGGCGAACGAGCCGAACGGGAGGCGGCAGCAGGCCCTCCTTTCCAACCTGAACCGCCTCTCCGTATTGAACGCGTCCGTCACCTCTTACCGCGGGGAGTCGTTCCCGATGAAGATTAAATTCGATCGGGTGCTGATCGACGCCCCGTGCTCGGCCGAGGGGACGCTGCGCAAGGAGCCCCGCCTGCGTGAGGGGGCGACGCAGGCGACGATCCGGCGGCTGGCCGGGATCCAACGGCGGTTGATCCTGCACGGCTACGACCTGCTCAAGCCGGGGGGGATCCTCGTCTATTCGACGTGCACCTTCGCGCCGGAGGAGGACGAGGCGGTGGTTGCGTTCCTCCTCTCCTCCCGCGACGCCCGCCTCGAGGAGCTCGTCCTCCCCATCCCGCACGCCACCGGGATCACCCACTGGGAAGGTGCGGATCTTCCGGCGGAGCTCTCCCGGTGCGCCCGCATCTACCCGCATCACTTCGACAGCGGAGGTGGATTCATTGCCCGAATCAGAAAGCCTTAGGGGGGAGGTTCTCTCCTACTTCGCCGCCCGGTTCGGGGTGGCGGAGGAGACCTTCTCCGGGATCGTTTTCATCCCCCGAACGGACGCGATCTGGGCGGCGAGCGCGGTCCCCCCTCCGTCCCTCTCCTCCCCCCGTCCGCCCGGGCTGCGCGCCCTGCGCCGGATGCGGGACAGGCTCAAGCCGACGAGCCTGTTCCTGCGCTTCCTCGGGGAGCGGATCACCTCCTCCCGGGTGGAGCTCACCGATCCGGGAGAGCTGCGGACCCTGCTTTTGGGGGGCGCTCTTCCCACTGATATCAGTCCGGGCTACGTCGCCATCTCCTTCCGCAGGGACGTCATCGGCTGCGGGGCGGTGAGCGGCGGACGGGTGAAGGCGGTGATCCCGACGGGGAGGAGAAAGGAGTTGCTCGAGGTTCTGGAGGCGGATTGTGATCTTCATCACGGAAATTTGCCACATGATTCTGGTAAGATGGTCTTTGATCGAGGGGACAAACAAGTAAGGAGGTAAGGATGCGTGGCATGAGATTAGCAGTGCTGCTCGGTCTTTCGATCGGGCTTCTTGTCTATGGTATCGTACAAGCAGCGCCCCAGAACCTGGTCTTGATCCTCGACGCTTCGAACAGCATGAACAAGGCGTTCGGGGCTCAGACGCGGATCGCGGAGGCGAAGGCGGCTCTGTCCGAGCTCTTGGGAACGCTTCCCGAGGGGGTCAACATCGGGGCGTTCGCCTACGGGCATCGGGTGGCGAAGACCGACCGCGCGGCGAGCTGTCGCGATATCGAGGAGGTATTCCCGCTTCAGCCCCTGACCTCGGAGCTCCGCGGGCGGATGATCAACGCGCTGAGCGGGATAGAGGCGCAGGGATTGACCCCGCTCGCCGACGCCCTCGCCCGCGCGGGTGACGCCCTCGTCGAGACCCAGGGGAAGAGGGTTATCCTCCTGCTCACCGACGGGGAGGAGACGTGCGAAGGCGATCCCATGGCGGTGGCCGAGCGGCTCGGTGCGATGAACCCGCCGGTCGAGCTCGACATCGTCGGAATAGCGGTCGACCCGCAGGTGCGGGACGTCCTGAGCGCGATGGCGCAGGCGACCGGAGGCCAGTACCGGGACGTCGACCAGGCGGAGGGGCTGTTCTCCGCCCTCCTCGCGGCGATCGCCCCGTCCGAGACCGTTGAGCCCAAGGTCCCGGCGAGGTACGCGTGCTTCGGGATCACCAACGTGATCAGAGGGACGGACGGGAACGACAACCTGTACGGAACGCCGGGGAACGACCTGATCTACGGGTTGGGCGGCGACGACCTGATCATCGGATTCGGCGGCAACGACGTGCTCATCGGCGGGGACGGTAACGACATCATTGAGGGACTGGACGGGAATGACCTCCTGATCGGCGGGCGCGGGAACGACACCCTGTTCGGCGGGGCCGGAGACGACCTGATCGTCGGAGGGCCGGGGAACGACTCCCTCGAGGGCGAGGCCGGTAACGACTGCCTGAACGGCGGGCCCGGCGACGACAAGCTGCTCGGAGGTAGTGGGGACAACCTCCTCTACGGTGGCGGGGGCGACGACGTCCTCATGCAGGGAGAGACCGCATCGGAGCCGTGCGTTCCCATGTGTCCCCCGGTCTCCTGTTCCCCGTGTCACGCCCAGCACCCGTGCTCGCACTGTCAGCCGCCGGTTGCGGCGAAGACGGTCGACGAGGGTGCGTCGATCCAACTGCACGGCACCGTCGCCGACGAGGACTGCGGCGTCACGAAGCTCATGTGGCAGGCGACGGCCGGTACGTTCGACGACCCCACCGTCCTTGATCCCGTCTACACAGCCCCGATGGTGAGCTGCTGTCAGGGCGAGGACGTGACGGTGACCCTCACGGCGACGGATAAGTGCGGGGCGAGCTCCTCGGATTCGTTCATCCTGCACGTGCGGAACGTCAACCATCCCCCGGTGGTCGACGCCGGACCGAACGTCACGGTGGACGAGAACGGGACGATCCAGCTCACCTGCTCCGCGACCGATCCGGACGGGGACGCTCTCACCTACTATTGGACCGTCGAGAACGGGCGCGGAATCCTGGGCGATCCACGCGTCCTGCACACGACCTACACGGCCCCTGAGGTGAATTCCTGCGACGGTGAGGACGTGGTTCTGACCCTCACGGTCACCGACTCCTGCGGTGCCTCGAGCACCGACACCCTGACCGTGCACGTACGCAACGTGAATGCTCCCCCGATGGTCCAGCTCGGGCCGGCGTTCGCCATGTCCGAGGGCTCAAGCAAGCGGCTGGCCGCGGTGGCGAGCGATCCCGAGTGCCAGACGCTCACCTATTACTGGTTCGCGTCCGCCGGGAGCTTAGACGATCCCTTCTCTCCGAATCCGGTGTACACCGCGCCGCTCACTGACTCGTGCGACGGAGAGGAAGTGTATATCACCCTCACCGTCACCGATCCGTGCGGAGCGAGTGCGTGTGATTCGGTGTGCGTACACGTCCAGAACGTGAACGTTCCTCCGCAGGTGAAAGCCGACCCGTAAGGGCCGGAAAGACCGGAAGACCGTTGGCCGATCCGCTCCGCCTGTAAGACGGCGGAGCGGATCGTTTTCAACCGGAGGGAGCCCGCGCTTCGAGGGAAGCGTGCTCATCGCGCTCTGAGCAGATCACTCTGTCCGGCCGGCAGGCGCGTTGAGGGATCCGGTCGAGCACGATCCGGCCGATCGGGTTTTCCTCCGCCAGGGCGTGGGCGACGTGGAGATGGAGACACTTTATCCGGGAGAAATCAGCTATTCCTCCGATACCGCGTCCGGCGAGGGCGTCGAACATTCCCCTCTCTTTCAGGTGCTCACGCTCCCGCCCGCTCAGGAGGGCGAGTCGCTCCTCGATGTAGGCGCGGTGAGCGCTTAGGAGGCGCGCAGCGAGCCCGGAATCCGTGCGGATCCGCTCCTCCAGCTCGCCGATCGTCCCCCCCGCTTCCAGGCGGTCGATCTCCTTGCCCAAGAACGGGCAGGTAAGCCAGAACATGGTCGGGAATGGCTTTCCGTCGACGATCGGATGGACGACGATCACCTGCGGATAGCCATGCGGGCAGCGGACCGCGATCCCGCGCAGTCCCCGCGGGGCCCGGCCGAGCTGCCGCTCGATGATCCGCCGATCCGTTACCGTTGCCGGTTCCATCGATCCGTCCCGTACTTCTCCCGCACGAGCTCTTCCGCCCGCGTCCGCTCCTCCTCACTGACCTTCCCCGGGGTCAGGCTCTCCCCCCACGCTCGGGCGATCCCGCCCGCCGCCGCCGCCGCGACTTCCTCCAGGGCGAGTTCCGTCCCGATTATCTCGGACAGGCTCGCCGTGGGAAAGGGGTGGGACGTGACGGCGGGGGTGCGGTAGCCGGGGCGCATGGCGCGGAGGAGACTTTCCATCGGGATTGAATCCGGACGGACGAGCAGGGTGGTGTGGTAGAGGAGGGCCGCCCCGCGGCGCGCCTGGGCTGCCCCCCCCACCTTCCTCCCCTTGGCGAGGAACCGGTTCCCGGTCGGTTCGATCTCGATCCCGTGCCCGGAGAGCCCGTCGGCGACCGCTTCCCCCACCCGGCGGAACACCTCGGCCACCCCGCCTAACCGTCGGCCGTCGGAGATGTACAGGGAGATGTTGAAGTTTCCTGGGTGGTGGTAGACCGCCCCCCCGCCGGAGATGCGGCGCAGGACCGGGATGCCCGATCTTTCCGCCTCCTCCAGGTCGACCTCGGCCGTCATCGCCTGGGAGCGGCCGATCACCACGGCACGGGCGTTAACCCACAGGCGGAGGGTGTCGCGCCCCTCGAGTCTCGCGGACTCGAGAAGCGCCTCCTCGAGGGCGATCCCCACCGCGGGCTCGGATGGGGTGAGCTCGTAAACGATGCGGATCATCGATCTCTATCGAACGGCCGCGAACGCCTCCGCGGCGTGATGGGAACTGCGCACGTACGGACCGGCGGCGACGTAGTCGAACCCGAGCGCAAGCGCCTCCTCCCGCAGGATCCTGAACTCTTCTGGCGGGAGGTAGCGCGCTACCGGATAGGCCGCTCGCGTTGGCTGGAGGTATTGGCCGAGGGTGACGATGTCGACCCCCGCCTCCTTGAGATCCCGCAGGGCTTCCAGGATCTCCTCGTTCGTCTCCCCCAGCCCGAGCATGAGCGAGCTCTTGGTCACCACCCCCGGGGAGAGGGCCTTCACCCGGGCGAGCACCTGCAGGGAGAGCTCGTACCCGGCGCGGGGGTCGCGCACACGCGGGGTGATCCGCCGCACCGTCTCCAGGTTGTGACCGATCACGTCCGCTCCGGCCCGCGTAACGGCCTCCAGGGCGGCCGTGTCGCCGCTGAAATCGGGGATGAGCGCCTCGACGCGTATCGAGCCGTCCCGCTCCTTGATCGCCCGGATCGCGGCGGCGAAGATCTCAGCCCCGCCGTCCGGGAGGTCGTCGCGGTCGACCGAGGTCAGCACCACGTAGCGCAGGCCGAGTTCCTGCACCGCTTCCGCCACTCGCTGCGGCTCGTCCCGATCGACCGCCCCGTGCGGGTTCCCGGTGGGGACGGCGCAGAACCGGCAGGCGCGGGTGCAGGTCCCTCCGAGGAGCATGAACGTCGCGGTCCGCGCCCCCCAGCACTCGACCGCGTTCGGACAGCGGGCCCTCTGACACACGGTGGTGAGACGATAGCGGGAAAGCGTCTCACGCACTTTGCGCATCTCCCGCGCCTCCTCCGGGAGGGGTGCCCGGACGTGCAGCCACTCCGGCCGGGTGCTCATTCCACCCCCTTCCAGTACGGGCCTGGGTCCTCCTCCACGAACCGCCATTCGAACAGCGGCTCCATCCGGGCAAGGAGCGACCGCGCGATCTCCTCGAGCGGATAGACCTCCCCGGTCAGCTCGTCGAGGGATGTGACCTCGATCGGGAGGCCACACGGGTTGATCATCCCGAAGTGGGCCCGGTTCACCGCCACGTTGAACGCCAGGCCGTGCCGCGTCACCCAGTGCTTCACGTACACCCCGACTGAGGCGATCTTCCGTACCCCGA
>JAJRTG010000059.1 GCA_024278395.1 Fidelibacterota bacterium
GCTCCTCCCCGCGCAGGAGTCGGGAGATGTTGGCCCGGTGGGTGAACAAGATGAAGGCGGCGAGCCCGGATGTGAGCGAGAGGAGGAGAAGGGGGTAAGAAGAGACCCGGTAGTGGTTCAGGAGGCCGATTGAAACCGGGACGCTGATCGCGCCGAGAAGCGAGCCGATCGAGACCCGGCCGGTGAAAACGAAGGACAGCCCGAAGACGCCGGCGGCGATCCCGAGGGGAAGAGGGGCGGTGACGATCAGCATCCCGGTCGTCGTGGCGACCCCCTTTCCGCCGCGGAAACCGATGTAGACGGGGAATACATGCCCGAGGACCGCGGCCAGACCGCACAGGACAGCGACGTCGGACGGGCCCAGCGGAAGCGGTCCGAACGGGATCCTGGGAACGAGCGCCGCCGCGATCAACCCCTTCCCCAGGTCGAGCGCAAGGACCGTGACCCCGGCCCTCCAGCCGAGGACGCGCCAGGTGTTCGTCGCTCCCACATTTCCGCTCCCGACCCTCCGGATGTCGATCCCCTTGAGGAGCCTCCCGGCGAGGAGCGCGGTGGGGACCGCCCCGATCAGATACGCGATCACAATAAGCCCGAAAAGACCCATCCTAGTCGATCTCCTTTGTCACTTCCGCGATGATCTTCCTGCTCATCTCTTTCACGCGGGATAATACCGCATCCTCGTCGATCTTCGCATCCGTAAGCCAGGATGCGATCTCCGGATCTTCATGCAACGCGGTGAACAGATCGGTCTTCTCAGTGGCGGCGCGCTCCGCTGCCCTTTTCACCGCCTCGTGCGCCTCCTTCCGCGGCATCCCGCGCCGCACGAGTTCCAGGAGGACCGCCTGGGAGTAGATCGCTCCGCGGGTGAGGCGCAGGTTCTCCGCGATCCGGTCGCGGTTCACGACTAACCCGGAGATCATCTCGCCGGTCTTTACAAGCATATAGTGAAGGAGGAGGAACGAGTCCGGGATCACCACCCGCTCGACCGAGGAGTGGGACATGTCCCGCTCGTGCCACAGGGCGACGTTCTCCAAACCCGCCTGCAGGTTCCCGCGCAGGATCCGGGCCAGCCCGCAGATCCGCTCGGCGGTGATCGGGTTGCGCTTGTGGGGCATGGAGGACGATCCCTCGGGCTGGGGCTCCTCCACCTCGCCGACCTCGGTGCGGGACAGGTGCCTGATCTCCAGCCCGATCTTCTCCAAGCTCGCCCCGGTGACCGCGATCGCCGCTAGGACCTCGGCATGGCGGTCGCGCTGAAGGATCTGGCTCCCCACCGGCGCCGGACGCAGGCCGAGTCTATCGAGCGCGAGCCTCTCCACCTCCGGTGCGATCTGGGAATAGGTGCCGACCGGACCGGAGAGCTTCCCTACGCTGATCGTCTCCCGCGCCCGCCGCAGGCGCTCCACGTCCCGGGAGAGCTCCGCCGCCCAGTTGACCAGCTTGAGTCCGAGGGTGAGCGGCTCGGCGTGCATCCCGTGCGTCCGCCCAACGATCACCAGGTCCTGGTACTCCACCGCCTTCTCCCCCAGAAGCCTCCTAAACCCGGAGGCCTCCTGCACCAGAATGCCGAGCCCGTCACGCATCTGAAGCGACAGCGCCGTGTCCTTCACGTCGGATGAGGTGAGCCCCTGATGGATGAACCGTCCGGGCGGGCCGGCCTGGGCCTCGAGTGAGCGGATGAAGGCGAGCAGGTCGTGGCGGATATCCGCCTCGATCTCCGCGATCCGGCCGGGATCGACGCGGACCCTAGCGCTCACCGCGGCGTACGTCCCCGGAGGGACATCGCCGTGCGCCTCCAGCGCGGAGAGCGCGGCAAGCTCCACCTCGAGCCAGCGGGCATACTGCTCCTCCAGCGTCCACAGCTCCCGCATCGGCGACAGGCTGTATCGTTCAATCATCTTCCAATCCGCCCTCCGGTGGATATCCACCCTATATCATAGCCATTGTCCGCACCCGCGGGGAAGAGCCCGGCCGGAGGCGTCAGCTTAGGGCCGGGGGTAGCCGCTTACAAGCAGATCTTCCCCGAACCGTGCGACCATGACGTTCCCGAGCTTGAGCGCAGCGGCGATCGAGGCGGGGCCGACACCCCCCACCGCGGGGATCGCGCCCCTCCCTCCGATGATGATCGGGACGATGAAGAACGAAACCTTATCCACGAGACCGGATTCGATGAACGCCGCCGCCGTCTCCCCGCCGCCCTCGATGAGGAGAGAATCGAGCTTCTCCTCCCCGAGTCGGACGAGGAGCGCTTGTAGATCGACCCCCTCTCCGCCTCCGGGATAGCGCCAGACCTCGACCCCGCGGGCACGAAGCCCCTCCTCCTTCCCCTCCGGCATCGCCGCGGTGACGACGATCGTCCGCCCCCTCTCCGCGAACATCCTCCTCTCGAGCGGGATCCGACCACGGCCGTCGAGCACGATCCTGACCGGATCCGGCCCCTCGACGTGACGGACGGTGAGGAGAGGATCGTCGTTGATCACGGTGTTCGCTCCGACGAGGACGGCCGCGAACCGCCGCCGCAGGCGGTGGACCTCGATCCGCGCCTCCTCACCGCTTATCCACTTAGCATCCCCGCTCCGGGTCGCGATCCTCCCGTCGAGGCTCACCGCAAGCTTCAGCTGCACGAACGGGATCCCGGTGCGGATGAACTTGAAGAATATCTCGTTCTCCCGTCGCGCCTCCTCCTCCAATATCCCTTCCGTCACCTCGATCCCGGCGGCGTGGAGCCTCGCGATCCCCTGTCCGTTCACGAGCGGATTCGGATCCCGACAAGCGATGACGGCACGGCTGATCCCGGCGGCGATGATCCGGTCGGCGCACGGCGGTGTCTTCCCGTAGTGGGAGCACGGCTCCAGGGTGACGTAGATCGTCGCCCCGCGCGCGGCGGCACCCGCCTCCTCGAGGGCGAAGACCTCGGCATGCGGCCCGCCGAACCTCCGGTGATAGCCCTGACCGACCACCTTTCCGTCCTTGACCACGACCGCACCGACGATCGGGTTCGGCCTGGTCCACCCCTCACCCCTGCGGGCAAGCTCCAGAGCGAGGCGCATGAAGTGTTCGTCCGGGTTTGTTGGGTCTTTAGGGTTCATTGAGTCAGCCGGCGGCGGCGATGAGCCTGCGCATGGCGGTGATCCGATCGGGCTGACCGAAGATCGCCGAGCCGGCGACGATCAGCTCGGCACCGGCCTTGACCACCCGGCCGACGTTGGTCTCGTTGATCCCGCCGTCGACCGAGATCACGACCGGCCGGGCCCCGATCTCCTCCCTGAGCCGCTCGATCCGCTCCACCGCCTGCGGCATGAACGGCTGCCCCCCGAACCCGGGCTCCACGCTCATCACCAGGATCAGGTCGATGAGATCGAGGTAGGGGAAGACCGCGGCGATCGGGGTGACGGGCCTGAGAGAGATCCCGACCTTGCACCCCATCTCCCGGATCACCTCGATCGTGCGGAACGGCTCGTCCTCGGATTCCACGTGAAACGTGACGATGTCCGAGGGCTTCACCTCGAACCGGGGGGCGTAGTGGATCGGATAATCGATCATCAGGTGGATGTCGAACGGCTTCTCCAGCCCGCGGCGCAGCGCGTTCACCACCGGAGGGCCGATCGTGAGGTTGTCGACGAAGTGCCCGTCCATCACGTCGATGTGGAAGTAGTCGGCGAGCGGTTCGACCTCCCGCGCCTCGGCCCGGAGGTTTCCAAAGTCGGCTGAAAGGAGGGACGGGGCCAGTTTCATCGGCGTCGGTTGAGGGAGAGGAGCATCACGAGCTGCAACGCGGCCATCGCCGCGGCGGCGACGTAGGTGAGGGCGGCTGCGAACAGGACCTCCTTCACCGCGCCGAGCTCTTCCGCGCTCACCAGATACCCCTCGCGCAGCGCAACGACCGCCCGGCGCGAGGCGTCGAACTCCACCGGCAGGGTGATCAGGGTGAACAGGACGGCGGCGGAGAACGCTAGGATCCCGAATGTGATGAACGGCTCATACCGGAAGATCAACCCGAGGAAGAACAGGGGGAAGGCGAGCTGCGAACCGAGGTTCGCCATCGGGACGATCGCCGTGCGCAGAGCGAGCGGCTTGTACCCGCGGGCGTGCTGGATCGCGTGCCCGGCCTCGTGCGCCGCCACCCCGACCGCGGCGACGGAGGAAGAACCGGGGTCGGACAAGCGGAGGACCTTGTGTCGCGGATCGTAGTGATCGGAGAGGACCCCGTGAATCCCTTGAATCTCGACATCGTTGATCCCCGCACCGGCCAGGATCCGCTGCGCCGCCTGTGCGGCGGTGATCCCTGATCCGGTGCGCACCCGTGCGTAGCGTGCGTAGGTGGAACGCACCTTGTACTGGGCGTAGATCGCGAGGATCAATGCGGGAAGCAGGATCAAGATGCTCGGTCCCATGAGAAACGGAAGTCCCAAGAACATTATTCACTCCCCCTTATCCGAATCTTGCCCGGTAAGTATAAACCCGGGGCGTGCACCCGGCAAGGATCGGCGCAGGAACAGAACAACGAGCAGCAGGGCGAAGAGCGCACCCCCAATGTCCGCCCCCCAGTCGGCGAAAGAGGCGTCGCGCGACGGGACGAAGAGCTGGTGGAATTCGTCGGTTCCGGCGTAGAACGCGGCGAGCAGAAAGGCGGTCAGGATCGGTTTCCTTCCGAAGGAGCTCGCCGCCGCAAGGAGCCCGAACAGGAAGAACTCCGCGAAGTGGAGGATCTTATCCCCGTAGGGAACGGGCAGAAGCGGCTCGCCGCCGCGGAACGGGAGGCTGGAGAGGGCGAAGATCAACCCGGCGTAGAGAAGGAGGATCACCCGCCAAAACGCTTTTTTCTTCATCTTTCTCCAAAAGGGGAGAGGGCCTGTAAGCCGGATTCTGTCGCGGGGGACCATTCATCTGATGCGGCCTACCCGAAGGCTCGGGCGGGCAGCCCTCAAGCGCCTTCCTACTTGGCCTTGCTCCGGTCAGGGTTTGCCGAGCCGACCCGGTCGCCCGGGCCGCTGGTGGGCTCTTACCCCACCGTTTCACCCTTGCCTGTGCCCGAAGGCCATCGGCGGTCTGTTCTCTGTGGCACTTTCCCGAGGTCACCCCCGCTGGGATTTCCCCAGTGACCTGCCCTGTGGAGTCCGGACTTTCCTCGGAGGCTTTCACCTCCGCGGTCCCCTGGCCCTCTCCCGCTTCGTGCGCGTGTAGTGACAGTGCGGACAATAGTATACCACATCCTCCCCATAGAGGCCGCGGGTCCGTCGCACGCGCAGGACGTGGCCGCAACGGGGACAGATCCGACTGTGGGCGAAGAGCGCCGCTCCGGCAAGGAGGAAGACGACGAAAATCACGAGGACGATCCGCCCTGCGTTTCCCTGAGAACTTGTCGCCCCCTGCACCACACCGGCGAGGTTGCGGTCAATCGCGGGGAAGATCGCCTCCATCGCCTCCCTGATCCGCCGGTGCGCCACGAGATCGGAGATGCTCTCCCGCACATACCCGGCAAGACCACGGTGTGAAGCCGCAAGCGCTGTACCGCAGAGCACACGCACCTCCCAATCCCGCCCCGTCCGCATGAACACGGCGAGCAGGGTTCTCCCGGAGGCTATACCCCAGTAGTTGAGGACCTCCACGGCGTAGCGATCGAGATCATTGAACGGGTCCTCCCAGCTCGCCAGGATGTACACATCGATCCCGTAGCGTGCCTTCGCGGTCTGAATGAGGGAGTTGATCTTATCGCGGCCGTGACGGTCGAGGACGTTTCCGTAGTCGGAGAGTTGACCGATCGGCCGGGGGAGGGGGAACGCAACCGTGCTGTAGATGAGGACAACAAGGAGGAATAAAACTCCTGTATTCAGCGGATGTACAGGATGCGCGAGCAATTTTCGCACGTCACGATCTCGGCCGTGTTGCGCGCCCGTTCGACCGTGTAACCGCTCACCCGCAGCTTGCACCCGGTGCAGATCCCGTTCTTCACCGGAACGACCGGATCGGGGAAGCTGCGGCGCAGGTTCTCGTAGCGGGAAAGGAGGGACGGGCTGAGCCTTCCGGCGATCTCCTCCCGGGCCGCTCTCGCCGCAGCCAGGGCCCGCTCCACTCCATCGATGCGGGATGCCAACTCCTCTTCCTCGGCTGCGATCTCGGAAAGCCTTTCCTTGAGCTCTTCCTCGGCGCGCGCGAGGTTCTCCTTCTCCTCCACGATCCGGTCCATCAGCATGAGCGCCTCGTCCTCCATCGCGCTCATCCGCGCCCGTTGGTTCGCGATCTTCTCCCGTAACGCCTCCATCTCCTTGAACGAGATGATCCCCTCATCGAGCTGCTTCTGATAGGCGTGAATCTGCATGTCGAGATCGTCGACCTCGAGGTTGCGCTGTCTGCTCTCCCGCTCCAGCTCTTCCAGCGTCCGGCGCATCTCCTCGATGCGCGCGAGTTCCCCCTCGCGCCTCTTTGCCAACCGCGCCCGTTGTTCGGTTAGATGCTTGATCTGCGCGGCGAGGGTGGCGCACTCCTGGTCTTTGTCCTGAAGTTTGAGCAGCCGTTCGATCTCTCCGGTCACTCCATCTCCCCTTTCGGTTTTAACCGACTATAAAAGGAGATCCCCCGTAGCGCAAGTGTATTCCTCGCGTGCGCCGGGGATGGTATACTGGAAAGCGATGAGCAGGCTCCACGATGAGATCTACGCGGTGGTACGGCAGATCCCGCCGGGGAGGGTGGCAACCTACGGCCAGATCGGGATGAGCCTCTCTCCCCCGTGTCCCGCCCGCACCGTCGGCTGGGCCCTCGCCGCCCTCGGGCGGAGCGGGGCCGGAAAGGAGGTCCCGTGGCACCGGGTAGTCAACTCTCAGGGGAGGGTGAGCACGGGACGGTATCAGCGCGAACTCCTCGAGCGAGAGGGGGTTGTCTTCGACGATGACGGGAGGATCGACCTGGACGAGTTCGGATGGAGCGGATGACGGGCGATGGACCGTCGTCCATAATTTCTCCTTGGGGTCTTCATCCGGATCTCCGTGGTCGACTCTGGGTGAGATTAGAACAAAGGAGAGATCGCCATGCGCAGCCTGCTGATACTGACGGTTTCCGTCCTTGTCCTCGGAAGTTTCGCGGCGTTCGGGAACGACACAGTAGTGCTCACCGGCTCCCCGTTCGGGGTCGCCTACGGGGAGGGATCGAGCAACCTCGATCACTTCATGGACTACATCCACGACCTCGGCCTTGCCCGCACCAAGGTGTCGTTCTACTGGCACGAGCTCGAACCGCAGCCCGGCGTGTACGACTTCACCGTCCTCGACCAGTACCTGTCCCAGCTCGGTCCGGACGACCGGGCCCTCCTCAACATCTTCACCGACGGCTGGTGCGTGCAGGAGCAGCGCCCGTGCAAGGGGGCGCCGCTGGCCGACTGCCCGTACAACGCCGCCAGCTGCACAACCCCCTGCGCCGAGCGCTACCGGGAGTTCATCCTCGCCGTGGCCGAGCACGTGAAGGAGGTCGCCCACGGAGGGATCGTGTATTGGCAGCGGGACACCGAGCCGGCATCCCCGTTCCCCCACTACCCGGCCGACGCCCCGGAGGCATATGTCGAGCTCCAGCGGATCTTCTACGAGGCGGTGAAGTCCGTGTTCCCGGACGCGATCGTGATCGGGGGAAACCAGAACGGCGAGCTCACTCCGGCGGGCGAGCCAACAAACGCCGCGTTCTTCGACTACTTCCTCGCGAACGCGCGTGATTGGTTCGACGTTCTCGACGTGCGGCTGTACGAGGACGTCTACACCATCCCCGCCCGCGTCGCCTGGTTCCGCGATCGGATGCACCGCTACGGCTACGACAAGCCGATCGTCTCCACCGAGCAGGGGGGACCGGATCCGCGCGCGATAACCGGACAGGACCGCCAGTCCCCGTTCTTCGAGCTCCTCGCCCGGGCCAGGGGCGCCTGCTCCCAGGCGGGCCTCAAGTCCAGGGGGACGTGCTTCCAGCAGTACGTGCGCGACCATCGCGACGAGATAAACCCCAAGCTGGGGCCGTTCTACCTCCAGGACGACCCGGAGCAGCGGGAGATCTACGACCGGATGCAGGCCGCGGACATCGTCACCCGCAACCTGGTCGTGCTCGCCGCCGGGGTGAAGACAACGTGGTGGTGGAACCTGCGGTCGCGGGGGACCGATCCGATCTTCGGGAGGATGCGGCTGATGACCGACGATTACGCGGAGCTTCCCGGCTACGCCGTGTACAAGCGGCTGGCAGCGACGCTGGGCGCAGTCGCGTCCGTCACCCGGATCGACACCGGCGATCCCAGTGTATATCTGTACCGGGTCGAGCGGGAAGCTGCCGGTCCGGTCTACGTCGCCTGGCACCGGGCCGACGGCGCCGACCCCTACGATACCATCACCGCCACGGTGGTGACGGTATCCCTCCCGGTGGACCTTCCCCATCCGCGGATCGTCGACGCCCAGGGCAACGCCGTCCCCCATACCGGAACCGATCCCCTCACGTTGGAGCTCGGTGGGATGCCGGTGTTCATCTCCCAATCTGAGGAGGTGGCTTCGCCCCCAGCAGGCGCTAACTCCTCACCCCAACTTGGGGTGAACTTCATCCGGTTCTACTGGGATGATACAAACCCCGTCTTCCAGCCCGAGGCGATCTTTCAGGACTTCGCCGACCTCGGGGTGCAGGCGTACCGCCAGTTCATAAAGGCGGACCTCTACTGGGACATCGTCGAGCCGGAGGAGGGCCAGTGGAACTTCGCCGCGGCAGACGCGGTCATCCCCAACCCCGACTTCGTGCCGATCGTCACCTTGTTCTCCAACCAGTTCGCCTCCCCCACGCCGCCGTGGTGCGACGACCCGGCCGAGTTCCGTAAGACCCTGGGGCCGGAGGCGATCGACTACCTGACCCACGTGGTCGACCGCTACGCCCCCTACGTCCGGTACTGGGAGATCGGAAACGAGATGGAGCACTGGCGGGCCGCCGATCCGGGGAGCACCCGCCGGCGCGGGGTCCCCAAGTGCCATCCGGCAGACGGGTTCAGCCCGCAGGAGCAGGGCGCCTTCCTCGCCCAGGCCGCCGCGGTCATCCGGGAGCGCGATCCCGACGCGGTGATCATCATGCCGGGGATGGGGGCGCTCGACGACTACGTGATCGACACCTGGCTCACCGGGGTGATCGAGGGCGGGGGGAGCGACTGGTTCGACGTGGTCAACTA
>JAJRTG010000060.1 GCA_024278395.1 Fidelibacterota bacterium
CGGGACGTGGGTGGTCATCTACTACTTCACCCGCCACCGGGGGGAGGTGTGATGGGGGTTGTGATCTCCGTCGTCCTGCTCGGGATCGCGGTCCTGGGGCTGATCCTGCGCCGCGATCTGATCTTCAAGCTGCTGGCGATCGGGCTCTTGAACTCGAGCGCCGTTCTGTTCCTGATCTCCTTGGGCTACCGAGGGGGAGGGACCGCCCCGATCGTGCGCGGTCCCGGGCCGGTGGTGTACGTCGATCCGCTCCCGCAGGCGCTCGTCCTCTCGGCGATCGTGATCGACTTCGCCATCCTCGCCGTCGCCCTCGTCTTTGCGATGCTCCTCGTTGAGCGCTACCACACCACCGATTCCGTCAGGATCGAGCGGGAGATAGAGAAGGAGATCATGCGATGATCCTGGCGATCCTTCCCCTGGGGCACTTCCTGGCCGGGGTGCTGAGCCTCGCTCTGCCGCGGGGAAGACGAGTGCTGCTCGCCCTTTCCCTCGTTGTCGACGCGGTTCTGATCGGCATCCTCTGTCGGGAGGTCGGGCTGACGGGGGGCGTACGGATCGTCCTCGGCGGGTGGGACCGCGCGGTCGGGATCGAGCTCGCCGCGGATTGGGTGAGCCTCTCCTTCTGCGGGCTGTTGCTCGGACTGGCCCTTTCCGTGACCGCCTACCTGTGGCGGGAGGAGCTGGAGGCGTACTTCTTCCTGCTCGTCCACCTCCTCTTCGGCGCGGTCTTCGGGCTCCTCTTCTCCCGCGACCTGTTCAACATCTACGTGGTCCTCGAGCTCCTCACCCTGGCGAGCTTTCTCCTGATCGGGTATGAGCGGAAGCCCGCCCAGCTCTGGAACGGCCTCAAGTACCTGTTCTTCTCCGCCTTCGGGATGGGGATCTACCTGTTCGGGGTCGGGGTCGTCTACGGGCATCTCGGGTCCCTCAACCTGGAGGTGATCGCCTCCCGGCTCCCCGCCGACCTTCCGCCGTGGGGTGCCCTCGCGGCCGCGCTCCTCGTGACCGGGGTGGCGGTGAAGGCGGGGGTGTTCATCTTCTCCCTGTGGCTCCCAGGGACCTACGCAAGCGCTCATCCGGCGGTCTCCGCCCTCCTCTCCGGGTTGGTGATCAATATGGGATTCGTGGTGCTGCTCAGGCTGGCCGCGGTGTTCCCGATTGAGGGGGCGCTGTTCGTCCTCGGGGCGGGCACCGGGATCGTCGGAGCGGTGTACATGATCGCGGCCTACGACTTGAACAGGTTGCTCGCGTTCTCCTCCCTGTCCCAGATCGGCTACCTCATGCTCGGGCTGGGGTCGGGGGCGGTCGGCGGCGCCGTCGCCTACGCCGTCGCCCACGGCCTGTTCAAGGGGCTCCTGTTCCTGGCGGGTGGGGAGGCGGTACAGTCGGCGGGGAGACGGGATATCCCGGGTTTGGTCGGGAAGAGGATCCCGGTGCAGGCCCGGCTCGGGCTCCTCGTCGGGACGCTGGCGATCATCGGGTTCCCGCCCCTCGCCGGCTTTGCCGGGAAGGCCGTCTTGTCCGGGGGAAGCGGGAATGTCGCGTTTCAAGTGATCCTTGGGGTCATATCGTTGGGGACGGTGATCGCGTTTTCCAAGCTGGTCCCGGTCTTCCGATCCGCCAACACGGGGAAGGTCGCCGGGGAGAAAGCGGTGGCCTACGCGATCCTCGCCCTTCCGATCCTCTTTTCCCTCCCAATCATGGGGGCGTTAGTCCCGATGGGCCTGTGGCGGCGGCTCCTCTCTCCGGCCGCGATCGCGAAGCCGCTTTTCATCATCGGGCTCGGTTTCATCCTCTACCGCACGGTCTTTCAGCGTCCGTTTCCTCTTCCGGCCCGGATCTTCCGTCTGGAGGAGGGGTCGCTCCTCGTCCTCGCCGGGTTCTTCCTCGTCTTCCTCCTTGTGTGGACAGCGTAAAAAGGAAAAAGGGGACAGGCTACTTTTTCTTGTTTCTTTCATTTGTTGTAGGAGAGAAAGCTGCCTGGCTTCAACATTGCGGGATTGGGACGATGAGATCGCAAAAAAACAACAAAAAACCAGCCTGTCCCCTTTTTTGGGCTTTGCACTCGGGTATCCGATCACCTAGAATGGGAGGGCAAGTAAACTACGAGGGGGAGAAACGAGTATGGGGAAGCAGGAAGTCCTTGAGAGCACGCTAAAACAGATCAAGAAAGCCTACGGTGAGGGGGCGATCATGTGGCTGGGCGACAAGGCCCAGGTGATGCAGGTGGAGACCGTCCCCACCGGGTCGCTCGCCCTCGATATCGCCCTCGGGGTCGGCGGGGTGCCGCGGGGACGGATCGTCGAGGTGTTCGGGGCCGAGTCGAGCGGAAAGACGACGCTGGCGCTGCACATGATCGCCGAGGTGCAGAGGCGGGACGGGACCGCCGCGTTCATCGACGCCGAGCACGCGCTCGACCCGAACTACACCCGCGCGCTGGGGGTCGATCTCGACCACATCCTCCTCTCGCAGCCGAACTCCGGTGAACAGGCGCTCGAGATAACCGAGCAGCTGACCCGGAGCGGAGCGGTGGACATCATCGTCATCGACTCGGTCGCTGCATTGGTCCCCATGGCCGAGATCGAGGGGCAGATGGGGGATTCCCAGGTCGGGCTGCAGGCGCGGCTGATGAGCCAGGCGATGCGTAAGCTCTCCGGGGCGATCTCGCAGTCGAAGACGATCGTCGTGTTCACCAACCAGATCCGCTCGGTGATCAGCGGGACGCGGTTCGGGCCGTCGACGACCACCTCGGGAGGGCGGGCACTCAAGTTCTACGCCTCGCTGCGCCTCAACATGTGGAACTCGGGGAAGATCGAGGAGGGGGGAGAGCAGATCGGCACGCGAGTGAACGTCCGCGTGGTGAAGAACAAGGTCGCCCCTCCGTTCCGCGAGGCGAGCTTCGACATCATCTACGGGAAGGGGATCGACCGCGCGCGCGACCTCATAAACACGGGCGAGGCCCTGGGGGTCGTGACGCGGAGCGGTTCCTGGTACTCGTTCGGCGACACCCGCCTCGGCCAGGGGATTGGGAACTCGGCCCGCGCCCTGGAGGAGGATCCTGCTCTCGCCGAGGCCCTGGAGCGGGCGATCCGGGAGAAGGCCGGGCTGCCGCTCGAGAAGGAGGCCGTTGAGGAGGCGAAGGACGCCGGCTGATCCGTGGGAGGCGCTCCTGCGCCTGTTGCGCTACCGACCCCGAAGCTGCGCCGAGGCGCGGGCGCGGCTCGCCCGGCTCGGGTTCTCTTCTTCCGAGATCGACGCCGCGATCGCGCAGGGGGAGGCCGCCGGACTCCTCGACGATCGCTTGTTCGCCAAGCTGTGGGTCGAGGATCGGCTCGCCCATCATCCCATCTCCCGCCGTGCCCTGATCCGGGAATTGGAGGACAAGGGGATCGCGGCCGAGACGATCTCCCAGGTGATGGACGATCTCTACCCGCCTGAGGACGAGGCGAGGATCGCCCTTGATCTCGCGCGGACGCGGATGGCACGCTACCGGAACCTCGACCGGACCACCCGCATGCGCCGGACCCTCAACTTCCTCCTGCGGCGGGGGTTCGGCCTCTCCCTGGCGAGGGAGGTGGTGAGGGAAGTTGAGAAATTGAAGATTGAAGATTGAGA
>JAJRTG010000004.1 GCA_024278395.1 Fidelibacterota bacterium
GCCCAGCCGGAGCATCGCCGCCTCGAACGACAGCCGGGTGCGGGTGCTCGGCTCGTAGAACAGGGTCGCCATCAGCCGGCCGGTGCAGCGATCGGCGTAGTCGGCGGGGGAATCGATGATTTGAGAAGCGAGTGAGAAAAGGGCGTCGTACTCCTCGGGCGAGAAGTCGAGAGAACCGAGGAAGTGGTTTACAGTCACACCAACCCCCTTGAGTTTTGCCCGGATTATAAGCGAGGCGGTCGGTTGTACAAGGGTGAAATTATTCCCACTCGATCGTCGCCGGCGGTTTGCTCGTGATATCGTAGACCACGCGGCCGATCTCCGGTATCCGGCGGGTGATCCGGGATGCGACTTGATCCAGAAAATCGTGCGGCAGCCGGGCCCAGTCAGCGGTCATCCCGTCCACGCTTGTCACCGCCCGCAGGGCGAGGATGTAGCCGTAGCGCCGCTCGTCCCCCACCACCCCCACGCTCCGCACCGGGGTGAGCACCGCCAGCGCCTGCCACGTCTCCCGGTACAGGCCCGACTCCTTGAGGGCGGAGATGAAGAGGTGATCCGCCTCCCGCAGGATGCGCAACCTCTCCGGGGTGACCGCGCCGATGATGCGGATCGCCAGTCCCGGCCCGGGGAACGGGTGGCGGGCACGGATCCCCTCCGGCAGCCCGAGCAGGCGCGCGATCTCGCGCACCTCGTCCTTGAACAGGTAGCGGAATGGCTCCAGCAGCTCGAACCCGAGTCGGTCCGGAAGCCCGCCCACGTTGTGGTGGCTCTTGATGTTCGCCGCGCCCGTGCTCCCCGCCGACTCGATCACGTCGGGATAGAGCGTGCCCTGGGCGAGGAAGTGGAACGGCCCGAGCCGGCGCGCCTGCTCCGTGAACGCGGCCACGAACTCGCGCCCGATGATCCTCCGCTTCTCCTCGGGTTCGCTCACCCCGGCCAGGGCGGAGATGAACCGCTCGCTCGCGTCCACGGTCACCAGGTTCACCCCCAGCGGGCGCAGCGCGCTCTCCACCTCCTCCCGCTCGTTCAGCCGCAGCAGGCCGTGATCGACGAACACCGCGGTGTGGTCGACCCCGGCGCGGGTGAGGAGCAGTGCCAGGGTGGATGAGTCCACCCCACCGGAGACCGCCAGCAGGACGCGTCTCCGGCCGCCGTCGGTTCGGGCTCGCACCTCGGCGATCAACCGCTCCAGCGTGCGGGTTGGGGTCCAATCGAGCGGCACGCCGGCGATGCGGAGGAAGTTCGCCAATATCGTCTTCCCCTGCGGGGTGTGCGCGACCTCGGGATGGAACTGCACCCCGAACATCCGGGCATTCGGGGATTCCACCGCGGCGATCGGGTTATCCTCCGTCCCCGCCGTCGCCCGCCAGCCCGCGGGAAGGGCGGCCACGGCGTCGGAATGGCTCATCCACACCTGAACAGCATCCCCACCGATCCCGGCGAACAGCGGCCCCGCGTGTCGGGTCAGCACGGCGCGCCCGTACTCCCGCCTCCCGGTGGTGACGAGCCGGCCGCCGAACCGGTGCACCAGGTACTGCATCCCGTAACAGATCCCCAAGATCGGCAGGTCGAGGTCGAACAGGCGCTCGTCCGGGCGCGGGGAGTCGGGATCGAGCACGGACGCCGGGCCGCCGGACAGGATCACCGCGTGCGGGTCGTGCGCAGCGATCCGTTCGATCGGCGCATCCCCGGGAAGGATCACCGAATAGGCGTCGAGCTCGCGAATGCGCCGCGCGATCAGGCGGGTGTACTGCGAGCCGAAGTCGAGGATGACGACGCTCATCCGCTACTCAGCAGCCGCGAACTCGATCTTCCCCGTCTCCGGGTCCATCCGGATGATCGATACCAACGTCGCCACGGGTACGCCGTAGCGGGAGAGCACGCGCCGCCCCTCCCCGAATTCCTTGGCGATCACGAACCCGAACCCGACGAGGGTCGCCCCGCTCTCCAGCACCATGTCCGCCAGCGCGGCGCTGGTGTCGCCGCGGTAGAGGAAGTCGTCCACGATCAGGACGCGCTCCCCCTCGCTCAGATAGTCCTTGGAGACGGAGAGCTCGACCGTGGTCCCCTTGGTGGGCGAGGTGATGGTCCGCACGTACGGACGGTTCATCGTCGCGGCGTGTCCCTTCTTGGCGTACAGGGCGTGGGCCCCGACCCGGCGCGCCACCTCGTAGGCGACGATGTTGCCGGCCGCCTCGGCGGTGAGCACGCAGCTCACGTTCGAAGCGGCGAATCTGCCGGCGAGCTGTCGCCCCACCTCCTCCATGAACCTCGGATCGATGCGGTGATTGAGGAACCCGTCCACCCGGAGGAATTCCGGCCCCACCACGACTCCGTAGCGTTGAACCCAGTCCTGAAGCTGCATCTAGAGCCCTCCTTGCGATGATCTGTCCAGCGGACGAGACGATTGTGCCCCAGCGAAACGGCTATTACAACACGGGATTATGCAGGGGAGATCGGCACGAGATAATGAGCGCCCAAGGCCTCTCCCGCGACGGCATTTACATGGTAGACCTCCCGCACGGTCGTGGGGGTGAGGACCGTGCGCGGTTCCCCTGCGGCGAAGATCCGGCCTCGGTCAAGGATCGCGAGACGATGGGAGAACCGGGCGGCCAGGTTGACGTCGTGCAGCACCACCACGGTCGCGATCCCCCGCTCCCGCGCCACCTCGCTCATCAACGCCAACGACTCGAGCTGCCCCCGCAGGTCCAGGTTGGCGGTCGGTTCGTCGAGCAGGAGAACCTCGGGCCCCCGCGCCAGTGCCTGAGCGAGGAGGACCCGCTGCCGCTCTCCCCCGCTGAGCTCGGTGATGCGCCGGGCGGCGAACTCCTGCAGCTCCAGGAGGGAGATGGCCTCGGCCGCCGCCTTGAGATCCTCCTCCCCCGGGCTGAAACCCATGTGGGGGATCCTTCCCAGGAGGACCGTCTCGAACACGGTGAACGGGAAGCCGTCCGGTGAGCCTTGGGGCACGTAGCCGATGAGCCGGGCGCGCTCCAGGGGGCGGATCCTCGTTACCTCCCGCCCGCCGATGTGGACGGTCCCCTCCGCGGGGCGCAGGAGCCCGGCGATGCACTTCAACAGGGTGCTCTTCCCCGCTCCGTTCGGCCCGAGGAGCCCCATCACCTCGCCCTGTCTCACCTCGAGGCTCACGCCCCTCAGGGTCGTCCTCTCCCCATACCTGAAGCTGATCTCCCTGACCTCGATCGTCATCCTCACCCTCCCCGCCAGTAGACCTGCTTGCTCCTGAGCAGGAGGTATACGAACAACGGGATTCCCAGGAACGAGGTCACGATCCCCACCGGGAGCTCGATCGGCGCCACCACCGTCCGGGCGAGGCTGTCGGCCCCGAGGAGGACGAGGGCTCCCGTGATCGCCGAGGCGGGGAGGAGGAAGCGGTGGTCGGGCCCCACGATCAGGCGCGCGATGTGGGGTGCAAGGAGGCTCACGAACCCGATGATCCCGGTGAAGCAGATGACGCTTGCGGTGAGGAGGACGGCCAAGAGCATGCATTCCACCCGCACCCTCTCCACGGCGGTGCCCAGGCTCCGGGCCGCCTCGTCTCCGGTCGCAAGCGCGTTGAGGTCCCAGGCCCGCCGGAGAAGGAGTGGCAGGGAGACGAAGGAGACGACGGCCACCGGGATGAGCCTCCCCCAACTCGCCGTGTGCAGGCTCCCCATGAGCCAGAAGACCACCGCCTTCACCTCCTCGGCCCCGCCGAAGTATTGGAGGAGCGAGGTGAGGGCCATGAACAGGAAGTTCATCGCCACCCCGGCGAGGACCATCGCCTCGGCCGTGATCCCGCGGACGGCGCTCAGGCCGTAGACGAGAGCGGCGGCGAGTAGAGCGAACGTAAAGGCGTTCATGATCACCAGGTACCTTCCCGTCCCGGAGAACCCCGCCCCCAGGATGATCGCCAGCGCCGCGCCGAAGGCGGCCCCCCCGGAGATCCCCAGGGTGAACGGGCTGGCCAGGGGGTTACGCAGGGTTCCCTGGAGCACCGCCCCGGCGAGCGCCAGTCCCGCTCCCCGATCACGGCCATGAGGACCCGCGGCAGCCGGAGGTCCCAGACGACCGCCTGGGCGAGCCAGCCGGGTTTCAGGCCGGTGAAGGGAAGGATCCTGGCGATCACTGTCCGGAACACCTCCCCCACGCTCAGGTGGGCGGCGCCGAGCGCGGTGGCGAGCACGGCGGCGATTGCGACAGCGGCCGCACCAGTCCCGAGGAAGAGCGCCTTGGAGGCGGTGGACCTTCGATAGACCTGCCTGGGGTCGGACATCAGCCTCTTAGACAAGCTCCATCCCCAGGTCCGCGAGATGGCGGGAGATGGCAGGGACGTAGTTCGCGAGCACCAGCCCTCCCCCGAGATCCTCGATCACAGGCTCCCCGCATCGGGCCCCGGGTCCGGTCTTCCTCCTCTTGGAGACGGAGACGGCGTGCATGATCATGTTGGCCCCGGCCATCACCCCGGCCACGGCGTCGGCTCCCGCGATATCGACGCCCCGGAAGATCAGCCGGGCGATCGCGCGGGCCTTGGCCGTCTCGAACGGGGAACCGGCCGGAAGATCCGCGACCGGCGATCCGGGTATAGGGCGGAAGGGGTGGATCTCCAGGATCCTGAGGTTCCTGAACTGTTTGAAGTAGAAGAGGAAGTCGACCCAGTCCTCGTAGGGGTGGTCACCATCCCCGCTCTCCCCGAGGCCGATCATGAGGGTGTTGTCGATCCCCAGGCCAGCCTCCTCGGTGGCCCGGATGAGCTCCATTCGTTGAGCCAGGCTGTCCCCGGGCCGCAGCTCGGCGAAGACCCGGGGGTTCACCGTCTCCAGGTTGCAGGCGATCCCCTCGATCCCGATGTCCTTGAGCGCGGACACGGCGCCAGGGGGGTAAGAGGGCCCGTTGTTAACCCACACCCCGAGTCCGCTCTCCTCTTTGACCACCGCGGCCGCCCGCAGGGTGACCCGGCTCCCCTCATCGTCCGCCTGGGTTCCGCCCGCGATCTCGACGCGCCTTACCCCGGTCTCCGCGATCGCCTGGGCGGCGCGGGCGATCTCCTCCTCGCTCAGGAGGTCCTCCGTGGTGAACAGGTTGGGGGCCGCCCAGCGGAAGCAGTACCGACACGGGGGATCAACGGTGCAGGGGGTGATGCTCACCATGAACCCCACCAGCTTGACCCTCCGGCCCGCCTCCCGATCGCGGACTTCGCAGGCGGCCGCGAACAGCTTCAGGGCCTGCTTTGGCTCTTGCACCTCCCGGAACAGGAACAGGGCCTCCTCCCGGGAGATCTCCCGCTCCCGGGCCGCCTCGAGGACGTCCTCCAGCCGTGGGCTCATTTCCCCTCCGGATAGATGAACACGCCGGGATAATCGGTTATCCCGAAGAAGCGGGAGAGGAACTCCCGCTGCACCGCCCCGGGGTCAAGATCGGAGAAGAGATCGGGGTAGAACCACTTGGCCAGGTACAGGATCCCGATCGGAGCTCGGGGGGCGCTGCAGATCTCGAACGCCAATAGGTATACCCTCCCCTTCCGAACCGCATCCATCCCATCCCAGCCGGGCCGGGACGCGATATCGTTCCATTCGGTGCGGATTCGGCTGTTCTCCGTCGTCCCGTAGCCCATGAGACGCGGCGGCATTGCTCGGGCCACGATCACTTGGGGATTCTGAGCCAGGACCCACTCCGGACTCACCCTGACAGACGGGGCCTTTTCCACCGCTCCCGCCGCTACGTCCTCCCCTCCGGCGGCCGCGATCATCCGATGTCCCCAGCTCGTGACGGTATAGTCCATCACCTCGAGGTAGGCCCGCGTTCGCTCCGATGGCGCAAGCCCCTGGGTGCGTGAGGCGATGAGGTCGAGGTATCCTTTGAAGAAGTCGATGTACTCCTGCGCCTTCTCTTCCCTGCCGAAGAGCTTCCCCAACGTGGCTACATCGCGAAATATCGAATTCACATCCGGGAAGCAGTCGATCAGGGCCACCGGGATCCCGTACGGGGCGAGCTGATCAGCGAGCGCGAGGGCCGCCTGACGGGCCCCACCCCAAGCACCGATGGAGATCACAAGCTGAGGATCGAGTTCCAAGATCCGCTCCACGTTGGGGTTCAGGATCTCGCCCACCGACGGTCTCCCCTGATAGACCTCCTTGGTGATCGGGTCTCTGAGCACGTGGTTCGCCGTTACCCCGACCACCGCATCCTGGGCGCCGAGTGCCGCGATCACCTCCGCCGGCTGGGAGGCGAGCACGACCACCCGCTCGAGGGGTGAGGAGACCGTTATCACCCTCCCCGCTGCGTCATTGATCGTGACCTTGCCCGCCGCGCTACCCGCAACCACCACGCTCATCAGAAGAGCGAGAACCATTAGCCCCGTCCTCAGGTTCCTGAAAGCCAACTGCCACCTCCGGTAATACTTTTTTGAAATTTGTGTTATTATGCCCCGAGCCTATCCCTGCTGCAAGTACTCCCCTCGCTGCGCACAGGGAGGATTCGGAAGGTCGGTTTTCGGTTCTTGGGGATGCTCTAGGTGGGTGTAATCCTCACTGACAGCGGGAAGCCGGTTCGCTGAAGCTTTCCCGCTGGGTTATCACGCCATCGGCTTAGGGGTTCAACAGTGGAGCCGGTTAGGGAGGCCGTTTATCGATGCCTATCCTCCGGTTTCGAAGAGCTGTCTAACCTGCACGGCGTCCCTTGTTCTTGATCACCCCGCCCCAGATCTTGCCGTTAGGGATCGTGA
>JAJRTG010000061.1 GCA_024278395.1 Fidelibacterota bacterium
CTTGCCATCGTGGCCTTACTCACGCTCGGGATCGCGTTCTCCGCAGGCGCAAGGCAGTACGCGCTCTACTACGCGTGCACCGCCTCCCAGGATACGGCGCTCGTGCTCATGAACTCGGGAGAGGACGAGACATACTACACCCTCAAGGTCTACGACGCCTACGGAACGCTCCTCGAGGCGTCCTCGGGGGATCTCGACGGGTTCGAATCCGACTATCAGGTGCTCTCCGATCTCGTTGGAAACAAGGACACGAATTGGGGATTAGCCATCGTGGAGACCCCGGGGATCGTGACGATCGGGATCGAGACCTTCGTGAACGGCGGATGGCAGGCGTCGGAGAACGTCACCGATCCCGTCACCGGAGGGGACGGAGCGACCTACTACTGGTACGGACTCAACTACGCCAACACTTCCGACCAGGCGACCGGGGTGGCGGTCGTAAACCCGTACGACAGCCCGGTGGCGGGGACGCTCTTCGTCTACGATTCCTTCGGAAAGCAAGTGGACTCGGTCGATATCCTCCTCGACCCGCACGAATCCGACTACTTCGCGCTGCGCAATCTCGTTTCACAGTCCGATTCGATGTGGGGAGCGGTGGACCTCAAGATGACCGCACCGGTCGTGGTCGCCGGGGAGTACTTCGCCTCTGACGGGACGCTCCTGAACGTGGACGAGATCACACGCTTCTACTACTCCGAGTGATCGGGAGGACGGCCCGACGGCCGTCACCGGAAACGAGGAGCTCGAAGGGCATCCCGTACGCTGTTCTCAATACCGACGGGGTTATCGCCTCGTTCGGAGCGCCGTCGGATACGATCGTTCCTCCGCTGAGGATGACCGCGCGGTCGGCGTAGAGGAGCGCGTTGTTCGGGTGGTGTGAGCTCACCAGGATCCCGAGCCTCTCCGCATGCGCGATATCCCCAAGCGAGGTAAGGGTCCGGTGCTGGAACGCCGGATCGAGGTGGGCGTCCGGCTCGTCCATCAGGAGGTAGCGAACTCCCTGGGCGAGCCCGCGGGCGATGAGCACCAACCGCCGTTCACCACCGCTCATCTCGGTGTACGGCCGGTCGCGCAACCTCCACAGCCCGACCGCCATGAGTGCTTGGGCTGTCAGCTCCCGATCACGTCTCCCCGGCCGGGCGAGCACAGGCAGGTGCGGAGCCCTCCCCATCATCACCACCTCCCAGACCGTATAGGCGAAGACCGGGGTGTGGATCTGGGGGACGAACCCGATCAACCGGGCGCGCGTCCGGGGGGACAAGGTCGAGAGCGGGACCCCGTCGACCGTGATCCTCCCCGACTCCGGAGGGAGAACCCCGACGAGGCAGGAGAGGAGCGTCGTCTTACCGGATCCGTTCGCCCCGAGGATGAACGTAACCTCCCCGGAGGCGGCGGCGAGGTTGACTCCGGCGAGCACCTGCTCGGCCTCCCGGTAAGAGAACGAGACTCCCTCCGCCCGGATGCTCATCTCCACCCTCCCCGAGCGCGCAGGACGCGCATGAACAGGAACAGGAACGCCGGCACCCCGATCAACCCGGCGAGGATCCCGAGCGGGATCTCCGCCGAGATCGCGGTGCGGGAGATGTCGTCGAGCGCGAGCAGGGTCATCGCTCCGAGCAGAAGCGACGCCGGGATGAGGCGCGCGTGATCCGGCCCGACGAGGGCGCGGGCGGCGTGGGGGACGATCAATCCGACCCAGCCGATGATCCCGCTCACCGAGACCGACGCGGCAACGAGGAGGGTCCCCACCCCGATCGCTGCAAGGCGGAACCGCTTGACCGCGACCCCGAGCGCCGCCCCCTCCGCCGCGTCCAGGGTGAGGAGGTTCAGCCGCCAGCGGATCAACAGGAAGAAGGGAAGGCCGAGCCCGGTGATCACGAACAGCGGCCACAGCCCCCCGAACCGCACCCCGGAGAGCCCACCGAGGAGCCAGTAGGTGATCGCGGGAAGCTGATCGAGCGGGTCGGCGACGTACTTGATCAACCCCAAGAGCGCGTTGAAGAACGCGCTTGTCAGCACTCCGGTCACCACCAGGACGAGGATCGACGCCCCGAACCTCTCGCCGACGAAGATGACCACTCCCATCGCGAGCAGCGAGAACCCGAACGCGGAGATCTCCACCCCCACCGGGCCGTGGGATAGGAGCAGGGCGAGGGCCGCGCCGAACGCCGCCCCGGAGCTCACCCCGAGGATGCGCGAGTCGACGAGCGGGTTGCGGAATATCCCCTGAAACACCGCCCCGCTCACCCCGAGGTTCGCCCCGATGCACCCCGCGGCGAGGATGCGGGGAAGGCGCACCCGCAGGATCACCGCACGCAGGATCGGATCCGCGCCGGAGAAGAGGGATGATATCCCGGAGAAGAACCCGATCCGGAACCTCCCGATGAACAGCGAGGCGAGCGCGAGCGCTCCCAGGAGAAAGAGGAGCCCTCCCCACACCGCCCCATTCCCTTTGCTCATCGCGGGAGCAACCGCGCCGCCTCTTCCTCCGAGAGCTCGTATCCGTAGTAGGTGGAGTAGAAATTCCTGAACTCCGCGGCGAGATCGAGCGGCACCGCGCCGGGATGGAGGACCTCGGCGAGCCACAGGATCCCGACGAGCGAGTCCGGCACAGGGGTGTCCCACGGGGCGATGACCCGCGGCATCTTGTACACCCGCTTGTTCCTTACCGCCGCGATGCTCCCCCAATCGGGATCGCTCAGGATATCCTTCGGGGTCACCCGTCCGTACGGAGCGATGACGATCACCTGCGGGTTCCAGGAGAGGACCTGCTCCAAGTTGACGTTGTTCCAGTATCCCTTGAGGCTCTTACTCACCGACTCCCCTCCGGCGAGCTCGATCATCTCGGTCTGGTACATGTCCCCGCTCGCCACGCGCAGCTTGCTCGTCCCACAGAAATAGACAGAAACCGGCGTCTTCCCGGCTACGGCATTGGCGACCTCGGCGATGATCCGGTCGTAATCGCGGGCGAACGCCTGAGCGCGGGAATAAGCGTCTCCTCCGAGCACTTTTCCGGTGAGGAGCATCGCCCCCTTCACCCGGTCCAAGCTCTCCGGCACGTACTCGACGGTCGGGATGCCCAATTCGGTCAGCTGGTCAGCGATCCCTGCATTCTTGTACGGATTGGACAAAACGAGATCCGGCGCCAGGGAGGCGATCTCTTCGACGTTCGGGGTATCGAATGCCATCCTCTCCGCAAGGTCGGGATCGATCTCCTTGAGCGCACGGGGGGCCTTATCCGCGCTCTTCACACCGATGTACCCCGCCGTGATCAGCCGGTCCTGCGCCCCGAGGGCATAGACGTAGTAGGTGGAGATCCCGTAGACGCTCGCGATCCGGGTGACCGGTTGATGAACCGTCACCGTGCGTCCGGTCTGGTCGACCACCGTCACCGTCCCTGCGAGCGCCGAAACCCCGAACAAGAACACCAACACCGATACCAACAGGACTTTCTTCATCGCTCCTCCCTTTCAAGTTCCTGAGCGCAATCGCGCAGCCATTCGAGTGTCGCCTGGAGCTGTCCCAACCGGAATGAGAGAGCGAGCCGCCCGATGAGTTCATCCTCTACTTTGAGCCCTTTCCTTCGGGCCAATCGGGAACGGATCCGCTCGAGGGCATCAGCCTCATCGGAGATCAGGTCCTCCATCCGCTCCGGGGCCAAACGGTGGAGGAAGTACAGCTTGGCAAGGAATTCCACGCGCACGTCGCGCAGGTGGCGGACCGGCGACGTGACCCAGCTCCAGAACGCCTTCTCCCCGGACGGGGTGATCCTGAACACCCGTCGCGGCGGGTGCCCCTCCCGGGGAACCATCCGGCCGGCGATTAACCCCTCCTCCTCCAACCGGGAAAGGGTCACATAGAGTCTGCTCGGAGCGATCCGCCATATCGGCCCAAGCCCGGAGGAGATCCGGGCGTTAAGCGCGTAGCCGTGCCCCTCTCCGTGCAACAGGAGATCTCCCAACACCGCCCCCTCCACCGGGAAGGATTCCGCCGCCATGGTACCTCCATATTGGAATAGTCCAATAAAGAATAACGTACGAGAGCGGATTTTCAAGGAAGGTCGCCGTACGGGAAGAAGGAGCGTATAATCGCCGGGCATAAGGAGGAACGATGGATCGAACGACGCTTATCGCTGGAAATTGGAAGATGCACAAGACCCCTGACGAGACGGAGGAGTTCATCCGGGAGTTTTCCGGAACGTACGAGGCAGCTCCGGAGGTGGAGGTCCTCATCATCCCCCCGTTCACGAGCCTGGAGAGGGCGGGGAAGCTGATCCCCGGAACCGGGATCGGCCTCGGAGCGCAGGACCTCTACTTCGAAGAGGAAGGGGCTTACACCGGGGAGGTCGCGCCGCGGATGCTCCTCGCCTGCGGGTGCTCGTACGCCCTCGTCGGGCACTCCGAGCGCCGCGCCCTGTTCCACGAGGACGATCCCACCGTTAACCGCAAGCTTCTCGCTGCGCTCTCCGCCGGCCTCTCCCCGATCCTGTGCGTCGGGGAGACCCTGGACGAACACCGGGCCGGGAAAGTGGCGGAGAAGATCACCCGCCAGCTCTCCGCCGATCTCGCCGGAGTGGGACGGGAGGACCTCAAGCGCGTCGTGATCGCCTATGAACCGATCTGGGCGATCGGGACGGGAGAGACGGCCACCCCGGAGGAGGCGCAGGATACGATCAGGCTGATCCGAGCCTGGATCGAGGAGCACTATGACGCCCACGCGGCGGAGGGGATCCGGATCCTCTACGGAGGGAGCGTGAAGCCGGGGAACGCCGCCGCTCTACTCTCCCAACCGGACATCGACGGAGCGCTCGTCGGCGGGGCGTCGCTGCAGCCGGAATCCTTCGCCCAGATAGCGCGCGCCGCCCTTGACAGATAGATCATCCCGGGTTAGGGTAGCAGGCGAGGAGCGCACGATGTTGCTTACGATTCCAAACCAGATCACCCTCGCCCGCATCGCGAGCGTGCCGATCTTTATGTACCTCGTCCTCCACGGGACGCAGGTGACGACGATCCTGGCGATCACGATCTTCTCGCTTGCCGCCATCTCGGACGCGGTCGACGGCTACCTCGCGCGCAGCCTGAGCCAGACAACGGTCTTCGGCAAGTTCGCCGATCCGATCGCGGACAAGCTCCTCATCGCCGGAGCGCTCATCTCGTTCGTACAGCTCGGGGAGCTCGCCGCGTGGGGGGTGATGGTGATCATCTCCCGCGAGTTCCTCGTCACCGGACTGCGCATCCTGGCGATAGCGGAGGGGGAGGTGATCGCGGCCAGCCCGCTCGGGAAGCTGAAGACCGTCTCCCACATTGGGCTTGTCCTCACGATCCTCGCCACCCGCACCTTCTCCTGGGGGGCGAGCGGGCAGACCGCCAAGGCGGCGTTCCTCTACCTCGCGATCGCCCTGGCGATCATCTCGGCCGGGGAGTACTTCTACCGATCGCGCCGCCTCTTCGTCTGAAGCTTACCTTTGTCTTTCCCCGCGGTAATCGGACGCCTCCTCACGCGTTACCCAGGCGCAGGATCTCCGCCCCAAAAACGGATAGGATCGGATAAGAACCGTACTCAGGGGGGAAAGATGAAGGGGAAGATACTCCTTTTTGCCGCGTTTGTCCTCGCGTTCGGCCTGGTCGCATCCGGGGCGGGGATCTCCATCGCGATCAGCGCCGACAAGCCCGAAGTCGACCGCGGAGACGAGATCATTCATACGGTCGTGCTGGAAAACACGGGCGCCGCTGCGCTCTCCGACCTGACGCTCAAGAACGAGCTCTCCACCGGACTCGATCAGTGGAACGCGAGCTACCGCCGCGACGGGGGGGGATGGATCACCTATCCCCCGAACGGGATCATCCCGATCGGGACGCTCTCCGCCGGGGCCACGACAACGATCGAGATCAAGGCAAGGGTCGAGTTCTCCGCCCCTGGGACGATCTCCGACACCGCGACGGTCTTCGATTCGAGCGGTCCGTTGGCGGAGCAGACCCTGGTCACGAACGTCCTCCCCTCGGTCGACGCCGGGGCGGACAAGATGGTCGGGCTCGGCGGGACCGCCTCCCTGGACGACGCCGTCGCCGGAGACGGCGGTGACGGGATCGCGACCTACTCCTGGAGCGACAACGGAGGAGGGGGCAGTTTCAACGATCCGACGATCCTTCACCCCACCTACACCGCACCTAATACGAGCACGCTCATCACCCTCACCTTGACGGTGACGGACAATCAGGGAGGGACCAAGAGTGATTCCCTCCACCTGCGGGTGGATGCCTTTCCCACGGTCGAAGCCGGCCCGGACAAAACGGTGGACGAAGGCCATTCTATCGCGCTTGCCGACGCCACCGCCGACGATTCGGACGGGTGGATCGTCTCATACCAATGGTCGGACGGAGGGGCCGGAGGGAGCTTCTCCCCCTCAGCACAGGTGCGCAATCCAACCTACACCGCCCCCCTTGTATCGGACTGCGCCGGAGCCGATATCACCCTGACCCTCACCGTCACGGACGACTGGGGGGCGCAGGCGAGTGATTCCCTCAACCTGCACGTACGGAACGTGAACGCCCTCCCCTCAGTCGACGCCGGCCCTGACCAGGACGTAACCTCCGGAGATCCCGTAACCCTGAGCGGTAGCGCCTCTGATCCGGACGGCTCGATCGTCTCCTACTCCTGGACCCAGATCTCCGGCCCAACGGTCCCCCTTCAGGGGGAAGACACCGCGACCCTCTCGTTCACCGCGCCGGACGTCTCCACGGAGACAACCCTCCGCTTCCGGCTCACCGCCACAGACGATTGTGGGGGAAGCGCGTCCGATGAAGCGACGGTCACCGTCTCCCCGGTTCCGCCTCCGACACCGCCTCCGCCATCTCCCAAGCCGGCGAGCATCGCGGTGGAGAAGAGGCCCGACCGCTCCAGCGCCTCGTTCGGAGACTCCATCATCTACACCTATACCGTGCGGAACACCGGGGAGGAGACCCTGTACGACGTGCGGCTGGAGGACGACCGGCTGGGCGCGATCCCCCTTCCCAAGACGGTGCTCGGTCCGGGGGAGAGCACGACCGCGACCGCTTCAGCGACCGTGGCGGCGAACGATTTTCCCGGTCCGCTCGTAAACACGGCCACGGTTACGGCCCGGACCGGGGACGGGCGTACCGTGAGCGATCAGACGCAGGCACAGGTGAAGCTCGTCTCCGGAAACGCGGACGTAACGATCGAGATCGAAGCGCTCGACTCGCGCGGTTTCCCCCTCTCCCCCCTCTCTCCGCTTACGGTCGGGGACACCATCACCTACGTGTATCACGTGACGAACACCGGGAAGACCCCGCTGTCCCGGATCTCGGCGGTCGACGACCCGCTCGGCCCGGTCCCCCTCGGACGCACGGAGCTCGCTCCGTGGGAGAGCACGGAGGGGCGGCTCACCCGCACGATCACCGAGGACGACCTCCCCGGCCCGATCGCCGACACCGGCACCGTAACCGCGTACGATCCTCTCGGCAATCCGGTCACCGACTCGGAGACGATCACCCTGCTCGACATCTCCGGGAAGAGGGCGCTCCGGCTCACGAAGGAGGTCAACACGGAAGAGGCGTCCGTAGGAGACACCCTGATCTACACCTTCACGATCGAGAACATCGGCCAGGTGACGATCACCAATCTTGTACTCACGGACGACCGCCTGGGGGAGATCCCGCTTCCGCGTAACGTCCTCCTCCCCGGGGAGTCGATCACGGTCACCGCCACCTACACCGTCACGGCGGACGACCTCCCCGGCCCGCTCACGAACCACGCGCACGTGACCGGAGACGGACCGCTGGGGACCGTCGGTTCGGAGGAGGCGACGGTGAGCGTCGCGATAACCGGCGGGGTTGCCGGCGGTGGAGGAGGAGCGGCCCTCGGATCGTCATGCGCCGGGAAGGTGATCATCTCCGAGATCGCCTGGGCCGGTACCCCGGCCGATCCCAACGCCGAGTGGATAGAATTGGAGAACCTGGGGGAGACCCCGGTCGACCTCACCGGCTGGAAGATCGGTTGGTACCCCAAAGGCGCGGACCCGTCCAACGAGAGTGTCTGGACCTGGATCGAGCTATCCGGAGTGATCTCCCCCTCCCCGGCAAGCCCGTGCACCAATCCACGCCGACGACCGCCGATCACCTTCGTAAAGGAGCCTGGGAACGACCTGGCCTGGAAGGTGCTCGACATGTCGTGGTGGGTCGCGGGGAAGGAGGGGGATGAGGGGCGCGGCTACTACCTCCTCGAGAGGGGAAGCGACGGGACGGTGAGCGATGTGGCGGCCGACCTCGTCTACGACGCTCCTTTACCGGACGACGGAGCGGTCATCGAACTGGTGGATGCAACCGGTGCCGTAGTCGACACGGCGAACGCCGGTGGCGGTTCGGGCTGGGCGGCCGGTGATCCGCACACCAAAGCGACGATGGAGCGGACCGATCCGCTCGGACCGGACACAAGTGATAATTGGCACACCAATCCCGGCATTCTGGTATACGGAACCGACTCCGCCGGGGATCGGCTCGCCGCGACCGCGGGAAAGCCGAACTCCCCTGATATCGGGACCCTGATCTCTCTGGCTGAAGAGGAGGTACAACCGATCATCGCCCAAGGGATGATCTCCCTCCCCCTCGATGAGGGATGGGGAGCACGACCATGGGTCAAGGTCGCCGCGGTGGGGATCGCGGCCGCCGGAGGCGGTGGGGCGGCTCCGAAGGTCACGCTCTCATCCGAGCGGGGGGCGGGAGGCTACAGCCTGCAGCTCGATCCGCGGGAGTTCCCGCCCGGGGACTACTTCATCTGGATCACCGGCGCCGCCGGGGAGGCGATCCTCGTCCCGGTTGAGGTCCGCTAGGGCTTCCGGTAGATGTCCGCCTCCCGGTTTCCGGTGATGACATTGTCCTCGAAGACGACGTTCTTCACGTAGCTGCCAACGTGAACCCCCTCGAGGTTCCCGGTGATCGTGCACCCGGTGACGATCAGGTTCCTCACCGTCTGGCACTCGATCCCGAAGCTACCGTTGTCGACGATCCGTGAGTCCTCGACCCGCAGCTCATCGATCTCTCCCCGTGGGCCGATCACGTGGATACCCATCCACTCGTTCCCCTTAATCAGGCAGTTGCGGATCGTGATCTTGTCCACATGCTCGCGGTTGATCTCGATCCCGTGGCCGCTCGACAGCCCGCGCTCCGTCTTGCGCGGGCCAGTGACCGCGATCCCGTCCAGCGTCACGTTATCCGCGTCCACCTCCACCGTCCCCCAGATGTCGGCCATCCCCTCGGTCGCCGGGTCGGTGGTGATGGTGATCCCCGGAGTGTAGACCCACACATCGAACTTGTATGTCCCAGCAGCGAGCATGATCACATCACCGGGATGGGCCTCGATCAGGACGTCGAAGTAGTCGGAATCCCGCATCCCGTTCGTCCCCGGCCACACCCTGTACGGGAGGGGGACCTGCACCCTCTTCCCGTGCACGACCTCCGTCTTGTAGAACCGCTCGGCGATGAGCACGTTCCCGAAGAGCTGAGTCTCCCCGGGCAGACGGATATCGGCCGCCAGAGAGGCCACCCCCGACAAGATGACGCTCAGCGCGAAAATCCCAACGATGATGATATTCCTCATCTACGCCTCCTTTCCCTCCACACCCTACAGGAAAACCCTTCCAGGTACAACCTTCAGCGGATCGATGCTCTCTTAATGCGGTTGGGAAGCTGTGTCCGCTGACATCGACTGATATCCGCCTTGACAACGTACAAGATCTATGCTATGTTAACCCTCGCCATGAAAGGAAGAAGAGGGACACCGCGAGTTTACTTTCGTTTGAACGGTTCGTGCCGTTCCCTCTTCTTCGTTCAGTCCGGCATGATGATGTTGGTGTCCGCCTGATCTAGCGTTCCTATAGCTAGGTAGAGGCGGGCGTTGAGGACTACAGGCTGAGCCTGTGGTCTTTTTTTGTTGTGGGGAGGTGGTAGAATGATGTGCATGTTAGTATCGAGAAAATGAAGACGAGAATCTCAAATTACAGGAGGTTAATGATGAAAAGAATTGTTGTGTTATTGGTTGTCGGATTGGTTATCGGTGTGGGTATCGCCGGAATCGGAGCGGATGAGATCAAGGTCGGAGCGCTGGTGCCGCTCTCCGGCGCGATAGCCCCGTACGGACCGCCGATCATCGACGGGGCGAAGCTCGCGGTCGAGCAGATCAACGCTGCGGGAGGCGTCCTGGGGAAGAAGCTCGATCTCGTGGTCCGGGACACGGCGAGCTCCCCGGACGTCGGC
>JAJRTG010000062.1 GCA_024278395.1 Fidelibacterota bacterium
ACGGCAAGGGCCGCCACCAGGAATACCACCAAACCGGTTATCAACCATCTCTTCTCCATTCACCTCACCTCCCACAGTACTCCGCCATCGATTATTCCTCAAGGTTGGCCCGGCTTAGACAAAGTCAGGCTGGTTCAAAAGTAAGAATTTCTCGAAAAAATTCTTATACCACACTGCGCCGCGGCTGAACGACTCATCCGGAAGGAATGCTCCCACACCGCACCTTCTCTGTTCGGCAGGCATGCGTAAGGCGGGGATACCGATTTATCGCCGGGCCCGGATGGGTTATCATCTTGCAGCGATTTGCAGCACAAAGGAGGCCGGATGAACGGACTGAAAGGGGAGGTCTGCTCCCAAGTCGATCGGATGGCGGAGCGGCTGATCGAAATAGCACGGGACATCTACGAGCACCCGGAGCTCAAGTTCGAGGAGTTCAGAGCCGCCAAGCTCCTCGCCACAGAACTGGAAAAGGCCGGATTTGCCGTGGAGCTCGGAGTGGCGGGGCTGGACACAGCGATCAAGGCCGAGCACCCCAAGGCGAGCCCCGGCCCTACGGTGGCGATCCTCGGCGAGTACGACGCCCTGCCCGAGCTCGGACACGCCTGCGGGCACAACCTGATCGCCGCCGCCGGGTTGGGAGCGGCCCTCGCCGTAGGAGCGGTTAAGGGGGAGCTTCCGGGGAGGCTCCTGTTCCTCGGTACCCCGGGGGAGGAAGGGGGAGGAGGGAAGGTGATCATGGTCGAGGCCGGGCTGTTCGCCGGGGTCGACGCAGCGATGATGTTCCATCCCTCATCCCATACCGTGGTCGACCGGGGGAGCCTGGCGATCACCGAGGTGGTGATCGAGTTTCACGGAAAGGCGGCGCACGCCTCCGGTTCCCCGGAAAAGGGGATAAACGCCCTCGACGCGGTGATTCAGACCTTCAACTCCATAAACGCCCTGCGCCAGCACATCAAGGACGGAGCGCGCATCCACGGGATCATCACCGACGGCGGAGCCAAGCCGAACATCGTCCCCGAGCACGCCGCCGCCAACTTCTACGTCCGCGCCCTGGAGAACGAGTATCGCGACGAGCTCCTGGAGAAGCTGCGTGCCTGCGCTGAAGGGGCGGCGCTCGCCACTGGCGCTGCCCTCGAGTTCAAGGTCGTCGGCCACTCGTACAAGGCGATGAAACCGAACCGCGCCCTCGGCGACGCGTTCGTCAGGAACCTGGAGGCGCTCGGCGAGCCGCTCTACCCGCCTAAGCCCGATGAGGGAATGGGGTCGACCGACATGGGGGACGTCTCCCAGGTCGTCCCGTCGATCCATGCCTACATCAAGATCTGCGACGAAGATGTTGCCGGCCACTCGCGGGAGTTCGCGGAGGCCTCCATCTCCCCCCGCGGGCTCGATGTGATGCTCATTGCGGCCAAGGCCCTCGGGATGACCGCAGTCGATGTTCTCACCGATCCCGGACTCGTCGAGGGGATGAAGGAGGAGTTCGAGAAAGGCCGTTAGGGCTTGCCATTACGGTTGCGGAACCACCCGCTGTGATCTAAAATTCGGACGCTAGCAAAACCGCTAGTAAATTTTATTTTCGGGAGGAACGATGATCGTTGGGGTCCCAAAAGAGGTCTTTCCAAACGAACGTTGCGTCGCCCTCGTCCCCGGATTGGTCCCCGGCCTGATCAAGAAGGGACTCACCGTGCTCGTGGAGAAAGGCGCGGGCAGGGAGGCCGGGTTCGCGGATGAAGAGTACACGGAGAAGGGGGCGCGCATCGTGGATGGACGCGATGAGCTCTTCTCCCAAGCCGACGTGATCCTCACCGTGCACGGTCCGGGCAGCCACTCCGAGGCCGGAAGCGCGGATCTCGAACGGTTGAGCGCCGGGAAGACGGTGATCGGGTTCCTCGATCCCCTGGGCGCCCCCCAGGGGGCGAAGGAGCTCGCCGCCCGCGGGGTGACCGCGTTTTCCATGGAACTGATGCCGCGCATCACCCGCGCCCAGCCGATGGACGCTCTCTCCTCGTTCGCCACCGTCGCCGGGTACAAGGCGGTCCTTCTGGCGGCCGATGCACTCCCCAAGATGTTCCCGATGATGATGACCGCCGCCGGGACGATCACCCCGGCCAGGGTGTTCGTGGTCGGGGCCGGGGTCGCCGGACTGCAGGCGATCGCCACCGCGCGCCGGCTGGGGGCGGTGGTGCAGGCGTACGACGTCCGCCCGGCGGTGAAGGAGCAGGTGGAGAGCCTGGGAGCGACGTTCATCGAGCTCGAGCTGGAGACGAAGGAGGCGGAGGACAAAGGCGGATACGCCAAGGAGATGGACGAGGAGTTCTACCGCAGGCAGCGGGAGATGATGGCCGAGGTCGTCGCCGGAAGCGATGTGGTCATCACAACGGCGTCCATCCCGGGAAAGAGGGCCCCTGTCCTCATCACCGCGGAGATGGTGAAGGGGATGCCCCTGGGATCGGTGATCGTCGACCTGGCGGCGGAGCGGGGCGGAAACTGCGCCCTCACCCGACCCGGCGAGACGGTGGTGGAGCACGGGGTGACGATCCGAGGCCCGGTCAACCTGCCGGCATCGATCCCCTACCACGCAAGTCAGATGTACGGAAAGAACGTCTCCAACTTCCTGCTCCACCTGGTGAAGGATGGAGAGATCGAGATCGATACAACCGATGAGATCACGAGTGGAACGCTGGTCGCCTACAAAGGCGAGATTGTCCACCCGCGGGTGCGGGAGCTCCTCGGCCTGCCGCCGCAAGAGAAAGAGAAGGAGGGGGATGAGTGATGGATCCGTTCGTCGCTGCACTCACCATATTCGTACTGGCCGTGTTCGTCGGGTTCGAGGTGATCACCAAGGTCCCCCCGACGCTCCATACACCTCTCATGTCGGGGTCGAACGCGATCTCCGGGATCACCCTGGTCGGCGCGCTCCTCGCCGCCGGGGCTAAGGAGACGACCCTGACGACGATCCTCGGGGTGGTCGCGGTGGTGTTCGCCACGATCAACGTGGTGGGCGGGTTCCTCGTGACCCATCGGATGCTCCGCATGTTCCGGAGAAAGGACTAGGTGGCGATGAACATCGGGATAAACATCGGATATCTCGTCGCCGCGGCGCTGTTCATCTTCGGCCTTAAGGGGCTCTCCCATCCCCGCACCGCGGTACGGGGGAACCTGCTCGGCGCGACGGGGATGCTCCTCGCGGTCGTCCTCACCCTGCTCGACCGCCAGATCATCAGCTTCGAGTGGATCCTGGTCGGGCTCGTGATCGGAGCCGGATTCGGAGTCATCCTCGCCGTCAAGGTGCAGATGACCCAGATGCCGCAACTGGTCGCGCTGTTCAACGGGTTCGGAGGGGGCGCCTCGGCCCTTGTCGCCGGTGCGGCTCTGATCGAGGCCGCCCTCCTCACGACGGCCCCGTCGACCCAGATGACGGTCTCCACCGCCGCCTCCGGACTGATCGGGGCGGTGACCTTCTGGGGGAGCCTGATCGCGTTCGGGAAGCTGCAGGGGATCATAAGCTCGAAGCCGGCGAAGATCCCGGCTCATCAGCTTCTGAACGGGATCCTCCTTCTCGCCTCGCTCGGGCTCGGCGCGTTGATCGTGCTCGACCCGAGCGCCACGTGGGTCTACTGGATCCTCGTCGCCGTCGCATCCGCCCTCGGGGTGCTGATGGTGATGCCGATCGGCGGGGCGGACATGCCGGTCGTGATCAGCCTGCTCAACTCGTTCTCCGGTCTGGCCGCCGCCGCGACCGGATTCGTGCTGCTGAACAACGTCCTGATCATCTCCGGATCGCTCGTCGGGGCATCGGGGCTGATCCTCACCAACCTGATGTGCAAGGCGATGAACCGCTCGCTCGGCAACGTCCTGTTCGGCGGGGTCGGCGGGACCATCGCCGCGGCGGACGACGTCTACGCCGGGAAGATCAAGTCCACCTCCCCGGACGAGGTGGCGATGCTCCTCGAGGGGGCGCGGCGGGTGGTGATCGTCCCCGGATACGGGATGGCCGTAGCTCAGGCGCAGTACGCCGTCCGCGATCTCACCAACCTTCTCGAATCGCGCGGGACGGAGGTGGAGTTCGGGATCCATCCGGTCGCCGGACGGATGCCCGGGCACATGAACGTGCTCCTCGCCGAGGCGAACATCCCCTACGACAAGCTGAAGACGATGGAGGAGATCAACCCCACCTTCGAGCAGACCGACGTCGTGATCGTGCTCGGGGCGAACGACACCGTCAACCCGGCGGCGCGGGAGGCCGACTCCGGCCCGCTCGCCGGGATGCCGATCCTCGACGTGGACAAGGCGCGCACCGTGGTGGTCATCAAGCGGAGCCTCAGCCCCGGGTTCGCCGGGGTCCCCAACCCATTGTTCGCGGCGGACAACACCCTGATGCTCTTCGGGGACGGAAAGCAGATGGTCACCGAGATCATCGCCGCGCTCAAGGAAGCGTAGATATCTAAAAGACGACGCAAAACCCCACCTCCACGTTCGGAGGTGGGGTTATTCTTTGTCCCGCCCGACGACGAGCGTTACTTGACCGCCGCCTTCTCCCGCCGCGAGGCGACGATCTCCTCGGCGATCGAGTAGGGGACGGCCTCGTAGTGCTCGAACTGCATGGTGAAGCTCCCGCGGCCGCTCGTGATGTTCCGAAGCTCGGAGGCGTACCCGAACATCTCGGCGAGCGGGACCCGCGCCCGCAGCACGGCGGCGTTCCCCTTCCGATCCATGGCCAGGATCTTGCCGCGCTTCGCCGCCAGGCTCCCGGTCACCGCGCCGGTGTAGTCCTCGGGAACGGTCACCTCGACGCTCATCACCGGCTCGAGGAGCGACAGCCCCGCGCGCTTGCACGCCTCGCGGAACCCCATCATCCCGCATGTGCGGAACGCCTGCTCCGAGGAGTCGACCTCGTGCATCGAGCCGTCGTAGACCGTCACCTTGATGTCGACCATCGGGAACCCGGCGTACGGGCCCTTGGCCATCGCGTCGAGGATCCCGCGCTCGATCGCGCGCAGGTACTCGCGGGTGATCTTCCCGCCGGTGATCTCGTCCTCGAACTGAAACCCGCCCCCCGGCTTGTTCGGGGCGATCCTGAAGACCATGTGCGCGTACTGTCCCCGCCCGCCGGTCTGCTTCACGTGGCGGTACTCATGGTCGACCGCGGACAGGATCGTCTCGCGGTAGGCGACCTGCGGCTGGCCGGACTTTACCCCGACGCTGAACTCACGGCGCAGCCGGTCGAGGATGATCTCGAGGTGCAGCTCCCCCATCCCGGAGATCACGACCTCACCTGTCTCGTCGCTCGAGCGCACGGTGAACGTCGGGTCCTCCTCGGCGAGCCGGGCGAGGGCGTGGGAGAGCTTGTCCCGGTCGGCACGCGTCTCCGGGGCCACCGCCACCCCGATCACCGGGGCGGGGAAGTCGATCGACTCGAGGACGATCGGGTGCTCCGGGCTGCATACCGTATCTCCGGTCCGGGTGTCGGCGAGCCCGACCACCGCGCCCACGTCCCCGGCGTGGAGGGCCTCGACCGCTTGGCGGTGGTTGGCATGCATCTCGAACAGCCTTCCCACCCGCTGCGGCTTCCCGCGCGTGGAGTTTAACACCGTGTCGCCCACGCGCAGGACCCCGGAGTAGACGCGGACGTAGGTGAGCTTTCCGATGTGCTTGTCCGCCTGCACCTTGAACGCCAGGGCGGCGAGGGGTGAATCGTCGCTCGGATTGCGCACGATCTCCTCGTTCTCCTCGCTGCGCGCCCCGATCACCGGCGGTAGATCGACCGGTGAGGGGAGGTAATCGACGATCGCGTCGAGGAGCCGCCGGACACCCTTGTTCTTGAACGCCGCGCCGCACAGGACCGGGATGAACCGCCCGGCGATCGTCGCCTGACGGATGACGCCCACGAGCTCCTCCCGCTCCGGGAGTTCCTCGTTCAGGAACTTCTCCATCAGGTCATCGTCCAGCTCGCTCGCCCGCTCGATCATCAGGGCGCGCGCCTCCCTCGCCCGATCGAGCAGCTCCGGGGGGATCTCCTCCTCGCGGATCACGGCCCCTTGCGGCGAATCGTCGTAATAGATCGCCCGCATGTCGACGAGGTCGATCACCCCTTGGAAGCCGGCCTCGGCCCCGATCGGGATCACGACCGGGACGGCGTTCGCCCCAAGCTCCTTGCGGATCTCCTCGACCACCCGGTCGAAGTCGGCCCCGGTCCGGTCCATCTTGTTGACGAACGCGATCCGCGGGACACGGTACTTTTCGGCCTGACGCCAGACGGTCTCCGACTGCGGCTCCACCCCGCCCACGGCGCAGAACAGGGCGACCGCCCCGTCGAGGACGCGGAGGGAGCGTTCGACCTCGGCGGTGAAGTCGACGTGGCCCGGGGTGTCGATGATGTTGATCCGGTGCCCGCGCCAGTACGCGGTGGTGGCGGCCGAGGTGATCGTGATCCCCCGCTCGCGCTCCTGCGCCATCCAGTCCATCGTCGCCGCGCCGTCGTGCACCTCGCCGATCTTGTGGGTCTTCCCGGTAAAGAAGAGAATCCGCTCGGTCACGGTCGTCTTCCCGGCGTCGATGTGCGCCATCAGACCGATATTCCTCACCTTGTCTATTCCTACATTCTCTCTCATCATATCCTCCAAGTTTCAAAAAGCCCCTCATGATAAACAAAGGACAAAAAGAAAGACCGGCGCTTGATCCTGCCGGCACTGTTGTGGTTACCAGACGTTCCGGAAACTTCAAAATCTGATTCTACCCGCTACTGTGAGGAAAAACAAATGCGAGTCGACGAAGCGATCGCCCGCTGCTGACGGGCCGATAAAACACCCCCCTTCCAAAGGAAGGGGGGTAAGACCCTTCAGGGAAGAGACCGCGGATCACTCCTTGTTTCGCATCGCCTTCAGGACCCGCTCCGGGGTGAACGGGGTCCGGCGCAACCTTATCCCCACCGCATCGTAGATCGCGTTGGCGATCGTGGGGATCGGCGCGTTGATCCCGATCTCGCCAATCGACTTCGCCCCCATCGGACCGGTCGGCTCGTAGGAGTCGACGAGGATGACCTCGATCGGCGGGATGTCGAGCGCTCCGAGGATCTTGTAGTCGAACAGGTTCGGATTCCTCACCCTCCCGCGGGAGCTGAACAGCATCTCCTCGGTGAGGGCGTAACCGATCCCGTTGGCGAGCGCCCCCTCCATCTGCCCCTCGGCCAGGACCGGGTTGATCGGGGTACCGCAGTCGACCGCGGTCACGAACTTCACCACCTTGACGAACCCGGTCTCGGTGTCGACCGCCACCTCGGCGAAGCTCGCCACGAACGGGGGCGGGGATTCCTCCGGGACGAACGATGCGGTCGCCGCGATCTGGAACTGGTCGGACTTGTACATCGCGTAGTGGCATACCTCGGCCAGGCTCACGCTCTTTCCGTTGGGAGCGTGCACACCCTCATCGCCGAGGGAGAGGGTCTCGGGATCGGCGTCGAGGACGTGCGCCGCCACGTCGACGATCTGGCTTCGTACCTTCTCCGCCGCCCGCTTCACCGCCATTCCCGACACGTAGGTCGTGGAAGAGGCGTAGGCGCCGACGTCGAACGGGGTGAAGTCGGTGTCAGAGGAGTAGACGATGATCTTCTCGAGCGGTACCCCGAGGACCTCGGCCGCGATCTGGCCGAGGATCGTGTCCGAACCGGTCCCGATGTCGGTCGCACCGACAAGAAGGTTGAACGAGCCGTCCTCGTTCATCTTGATCGTCGCCGCCGCCATGTCGATCTGGGGGATCCCCGAGCCCTGCATGTGGACCGCCATCCCCAGGCCGTGCACCCATGAGCCTTCCCGAATCTTTTTGCCGCGCTTCTCCGCCCAGCCGATCCGGGCCATCCCGATCTCGATGCATCTTTCCAGCTCGCAGCTTTTGATGATCTGCTCCACCCCTTCCCTTCCTTCGCCGAGCTTGACGAAGATCGGGGAGGTCTCACCGGCCCGGATGTGGTTCCGGCGGCGGAGCTCGACCGGATCGAGTCCGAGCTTCTCCGCGAGCTCGTCCATCGCCGTCTCCAGAGCGAAGTACCCCTGCGTCGCCCCGTAGCCGCGGTAGGCACCGGCGACCGGGAGGTTGGTGTACACCGCCTTGCCGTAGAAGTGGACGTTCTCCGCCTTGTTGTACAGGGGCAGCGTCTTGGAACCGGTGTTGGAAAGTACCGTCAGGCCGTGCGACCCGTACGCGCCGGTGTTGGAGATCGCCTCCATCTCCATCGCGTGCAGCGTCCCGTCCGGTTTTGCGCCGAGCTTGACCCGGACGCGCATCGGATGGCGGGTGCGCGCGGCGACGAACTCCTCCGGCCGGGTGAGCTCGATCAGCGCCGGCCGGCGGGTGCGTAGGGTGGTTAACGCGGCGATGTCCTCGAGCAGGATCTCCTGCTTCGTCCCGAACCCGCCGCCGATCCGCGGCTTGATCACGCGGATGTTGTGCAGCGGGTAGTCGAGGGCGTAGGCGACGATCCGCCGCACGTGGAACGGAACCTGGGTAGCGGTGCGCAGGACGAGCCTCCCGTCCGGATCGAGGTAGCTTAGGACGACGTGCGGCTCGATCGGGGTGTGCTGCGCGTACTGGAGCTCGCAGACGGTCTCGACGATCACGTCCGATTCGGCGAACCCCTTCTCCACATCCCCGACGTCGATATCGACATCGGCGACGATGTTGCGAGCGGCGTCGTAGATCCCGGCGGAATCGTCTTCATCGTGGATCACCGGCGCGTCCGGAGCGAGGGCCGCGTCAATCGATAGAACAGCGGGCAGCTCCTCGTAGGTGACCTTTATCGCCTTCACCGCCGCCTCCGCGATCTCGCGCGATTCGGCTGCAACGGCAGCGACGCGGTCGCCGACGAACCGCACCTTGGTGTCGAACATGCGGGTATCGTACGGTGACGGCTCGGGATAACCCTGTCCGGCGGTGGTGAACCGCCGCGTCGGGGTGTTCTTGTGGGTGAGGACGAGTGCCACCCCGGGCATCGCCTCCGCCTCGGATGTGTCGATCTCGACGATCCGGGCGTGCGCATGGGGGCTGCGCAGGATCCTGACGTATAAGGTGTCGGGAAGATCCATATCCGCGGTGAACTTGGGCCTTCCCGTGACCAGGGAGACCCCATCGACCTTACGGGCTCCATGCTTCACAACGTTGAACTCCCGGCGTTCTTCTTCTCGGCTAGGCATCCTCCCCTCCCCTCATCCGCTGGACCGCCAGCTTTATCGCCTCGACCTGCTTGACGTAGCCGGTGCATCGGCAGAGGTTCCCGGATATAGCCTCCTTGATCTCCTCCTCGCTCGGATCGGGGTTGTGAGCGAGGAGGTCGGTCGCCGCGATCAGCATCCCCGGGGTGCAGTAGCCGCACTGCACCGCCCCGGTGTCGAGGAACGCCTCCTGCAGCGGTGCAAGCTCCCCGTTCTTCTCCAGCCCCTCAACGGTGACGACGGTATGGCCGTCGACCTTCGCCGCTAAAACGAGGCAGGAGTTGACCGCCCGCCCGTCGAGGAGGACGGCGCACGCCCCGCAGTCTCCGGTCTCGCATCCCTTCTTCACCCCTTTGTACCCCTCGCGACGAAGGAGCTCGAGCAGGGTCTCGCCGGGGGTGATCGAAAATTCCCGCTGAACGTCGTTTATCTTCACCGCGATCTTCATGCCGATCCCTCCAACCGCTCCCTGATCCGAGACAGCACGCGGTACACTCCAACCCCGACAAGCTCGCGGCGGTAGTCGGCGCTCGCCCTTATATCATCCCCCACCTCGGCCTCGTCCTGGGCGGCGCGCGCCGCCTGAACGACGACCTCTTCCGAGAGAGGCTTCCCGGCGAGCTCCGCCGCCGCCCGTACAAGGAGCTTCGCCCGCCGCGGCGTCCCCCCGACCGCGATCCTGGCCGCGGTGCAGCGCCCATCTGCAGTCTCCACAAGCGCTGCGCAGTTCAGAAGCGCGATGTCGAAGGCGGTGCGGCTGAATTTGATGAACGCCGCCGCTGTACCCCGCCGAACCGCGGGGAAGTTGATCCCCGTCAGAATGACCCTCCTCCGGTGTATGTTCTCCGCGTAGAAGCGGTCGATCGGGACCTCGTGCTCCTCACCATCGAAATAGGTGACGTCCGCACCGATGACGAGAAACAGTGTGATCAGGTCTGACCAGGGATGCCCGATCATCAGGCTCCCCCCGACCGTCGCCAGGTTGCGCTGGAGCGGAGATGCGACCTGACGGAGCATCTCGCAGACCGCCCCGTTCAAATACCCTCTGAGCACGGGGGACTCAAGAAGCTCGGTCATCGTCGTGGTCGCGCCGATCGAGACCCCCTCCTCCCCTCCTTCGATCCCGGAAAGGGGGAGGGCGGTGATGTCGATCAGGCGTTCCGCCGGGGTGGGAAACAGGATGACATCGATCCCCCCCGCGATGATGCGGGCCTTTTTCTCTTCGAGCAAGGAAAACGCCTCGGTAAGGTTACGAGGCCGGACGAATTCAGAGACCTTCGTAAGAGTCACGTTCCCTCCTTTACACCGAGTGTACACAAGGAAGGGACGTTAGACAAGATATAGGGTCCCGGCGCAACCGAGGTCTGCACCGGGACCGAGCGCTTACCCCTTCTTCTCTTCGCGGTCCAGATACTGAAGGATCGCGTCTACCACAAGGTAGTTGATCGAGCGGTCGCGCTTCTCGCTCAGGCGGATGAGCCGCTCGACCGGCTTTGCTTCCATCTTCTTCTGTGGAATGTAGATGGAAAGCTTG
>JAJRTG010000063.1 GCA_024278395.1 Fidelibacterota bacterium
AGATCCCCGAATCTGCGGTCGGTGCGCGATGTCTACTCCGCGATCGTGCACCGGGCCGGGTTGGCGGATATCCGGCTCGTGGTGGCGCACGGGAGGGAGCTGCGCGAAGGAGGGACCGAATCATGGTAACGATCGACGTAAGTCTGTTGGGGTTTGAGCTGCGCAGTCCGCTCGTCGCGGCCTCAGGGCCGATGACCCGCGACTTCGCTTCAATAAAGCGGTTGGCTGCGGCCGGGATCGGAGCGGCGATCACGAAGACCATCCTGCTCTCCCCGTCCACGAATCCGCAGCCGTGCCTGCACCGGGGCAAGGGCTATTTCCTGAACACCGAGCGCTGCTCCACGATTCCGCTCGCGCGCTGGTTGGAGGATGAGCTGCCCCGGCTGCGTACGCTCGGAATCCCGATCATCGCGAGCATCGGGATGACCCCGGACGATGCGGCGGAACTGGCGCCGCAGGTGGTGGATGCCGGGGCGCAGATGCTGGAACTCTCGATCTTCACCGGGTACGACGACCCGCAGCCGATGGTGGAAGCTGTCCGCCGGGTGAAGGCGGCGGTCGATGTCCCGGTCATCGTCAAGCTCAGTTCCAACGTGCACGACATCGTGGAGTTCGGGCGTGCGGTCAAGGACGCCGGGGCCGACGCGGTATCGGCGATCGACGCGGTGAAGGCCGGGATCACCATCGACCCGGTGACCGGCCGACCGGCGCTGTTGCAGCAGGGGTTCGGCCGGGTCTCCGGCGAGGCGATCAAGGCGCTCGCCCTGTACAACGTAGCGCAGCTCGCCCATTACGTCGGTATCACGATCATCGGGACCGGCGGCGTCACCACGGGCGTCGATGCGATCGAGATGCTCAGCTGCGGCGCCGCGGCGGTCGGGGTGTGCACCGCGTTGATAGTCGACGGGCCGGAGAAGGCCGCCCGGATGAACGAGGAGATAGCCAAGTTCCTGAACGAACACGGGTTTTTCTCCCTGGACGAGATCCGGGGGCGGACCATCCCCCAGATCGACTTTCCCGAGACGACGGAGGAGCGGCAGGAGTACGAGAAGCGCCAGGTGCAGGCCACGGATCGGACGGCGGTCATCGATCAAGGAATGTGCATAAGGTGCGGGGTCTGCCGCCGTGTCTGCCTGTACGGCGCGGTTGATGAGCGCGACGGCGGGTTCGTCATCGACCCGGAGCGCTGCAAAGCGTGCGGGCTGTGCGTCTCGATGTGCCCGGTAAACGCGATCGATTACAAGGAGATGAGGCGATGAGGATCCTGCTCGCCGGCGGGACGATCTGTCCGTTTGACAGTTCGCGCAGTTGCATCTCAAGCGGTTACTTGGGGATCGAGGACGGGCGGATCGCGTTCGTCGCCGATACGCTCCCGACCGGCTTTTCACCTGATCGGACGATAGATTGCCGCGGCGATCTCATCCTCCCCGGTTTTGTCAATTGCCACACCCACCTGGCGGAGGACCTGTTCAAGGGCCTGATGGAGGAGGTCAACTTCGAAGGGCTCTTCTACACCACCCTGTTCCGCTGGGAGGCGCTGCTCGACCCGGAGATGGTCTACTGGGGGAGCATGGCCGGGGCGCTGGACGCGCTGCGCTGCGGCGTGACGACGATCGCCGACATGTACCATTACGCCTCCGCCACCGCAGAGGCGGTCGCCGAGGTCGGCATCCGCGGACACATCGGCCAGAAGATCCTCGGGTTCGCCCTGGAGCGACCGCCGCACCAGACCGAGCACGGAATCGATTACAACTTCGATTTTTCCGCGTTCTCCGCCCAATTGAACGCAGCGGTGGAGTTCGCCTCCGCCTGGGCGGGGAAGGCGGGCGGGCGGATCACGACCTGCATCGCCCCGCACGCCACCAACACCCTCGACCGGGAGATGCTCTCCGCGATCGCGGACCGCGCCGCGGCGGAGGAGCTGTCCATACATCTCCATCTGGCCCAGATGGCAAGCGAACGCGAAGCGATCCGTGTCCGGGAGGGGATGGGGTGCGTCGCGTTCCTCGAGGACGTCGGGCTGCTCGAACGGCCGGTATTGGGCGCGCATGCGATCTTCGTCGACGAAGGCGAGATCGAGATCCTGCGCCGCAACCACGTGTCGATCGCGCACAATCCGGTCCCGAACGCACGGGACGCCGGGGTCGTCGCCCCGATCGACAGGATGCGGGACGCCGGGGTGACGGTGGGACTGGGGACCGACGCGTTCGAGATGAACCTGCTTCAAACAGCGCGGTTCGCCGTCCTCATCAACCGGATACACGCCGGACGGCCGGATTACCTTCCGGCGTACGATGCGTTGGCGATGGCAACGATCGAGGGGGCGAAGGCGTTGGGGTTGGGGAAGGAGATCGGCTCACTGGAGGCGGGGAAGAAAGCCGATGTAACGGTGTTTGACATGAGCCGGTTCAACACCCAACCAACGAGGGAACCGGTTAAGAACCTCTTGTACTACGGCGACACGTGCAATGTCGGGCTGGTCATCGTGGACGGTGAGGTGGTGTTCGAGCAGGGACGGTTCGTCCGGGTGGATGCGGAGCGCGTACTGGATGAACTGCGACGGGCGAGCGACCGGCTGCAAGCGCGGATCGCCGCGTCAGCGACAGGGGGTGAATGAGCGGATGGAATACAACGGCTACATGGGGAAGTACCTGCGCGTGGACCTGTCCACCGGCAGGATCGAGGTGCACGCGCTCGAACCGGACCTGATGCGGGCCTACCTCGGTGGCAACGGGTTCGGGGTGCGCATACTGTTCGACGAGGTCGGTCCGGACGTGGACCCGCTGTCGCCCGAAAACCGGTTGATCTTCGCGTCTGGCCCGCTCGGCGGCACGCGCTGGCCGGCGTCGGGGCGGGGCGAGGTGATCGCCAAATCACCGCTCACCGGCATCTACGGCGACGCCAACGCCGGCGGGATGTTCCCGGCGTTTTTGAAGTTCTCCGGCTACGACATGGTGATCTTCCAGGGTGCGGCGCCGAAGCCGGTCTATCTGCACATCGCGGACGGCGAGCCGCGGTTGATGGACGCGTCCGAGCTGTGGGGGCTGGACGCGCTGGAGACCGAGGCCGAGCTCAAGCGGCGGCACGGGAAGCCCACCCAGGTGGCGAGCATCGGACCGGCCGGGGAGCGGATGGTGCGCTACGCGTGCATCACGTCCAGCCCGCAGCGCAGCTTCGCCCGCAGCGGCATGGGGGCGGTGATGGGATCGAAACGGCTGAAGGCGGTGGCGGTGTCCGGGACCATCCGCCTGCGACTGGCCCGGCCCGATGAGTTCACCGCGTACGCCGAGCAGATGCACGCCCGCCTGATAGCGAACCGGGATCGGCCGATCCTGACCAAGTACGGCACCCCGAACCTGGTGCCGGCGATGAACGAGATCGGTCGGTTCCCGACCAAGAACTTCCAGTATGGGAGCTTCGACCGGGCGGACAAGATCGGGCCCGAGGAGCTGCATCGATTCCTGGTGCGGGACATGGGCTGCTTCGGCTGCCCGATCAGGTGCGACAAGCTGTACCGGGTCGACCGCGGCGCGTTCAGCGGGCTGGAGCTGAGCAGCGTCGAGTACGAGACGTTGAGCTCGCTCGGATCCGGGGTGCTGGTCGACGACCTGCCGGCGGTGCTCAAGGCGAACGACGTCTGCGACCGGTTGGGAATGGACACGATCTCGGCCGGGCGCACGATCTCGTTCGCCATGGAGCTCTACGAGAAGGGGATCATCGACAAGCGCGACACCGGCGGGATCGAGCTTGCATGGGGCGATTCTCAGCTCGTCCTCGATCTGCTCGAAATGATCAGCCGGCGGGAGGGGTTCGGCGACCTGCTCGCCGAGGGGACGCGGCGGATGGCAGCGGAGATCGGTCGTGGGGCAGAGGAATATGCCATGCACGTCAAAGGGCAGGAGATCCCGGCTCAGGACGGACGCGCCCAGCAGGCGATGGGGCTGGCCCACGTCACCTCGACGCGCGGTGCCGACCATCTGAAGGCGCTCCCCACGGTGGACGAGACCGGCCTTCCCGGCGCGGCCAAGCGCCGCTACGGCGAGGCCCGGCTGCCGGATGTGCACGATCCGCACGCCACCAAGTACAAGCCGTTCGTGGTCAAGGACGGGGAGGACTTCGGGGTGATCGTCGACTCCGCCGGGGTGTGCAAGCTGGCGGGGACGCTGTGCTTCTTCGAGATCTATTGGGAGGAGATGGCCCGCGGGATCACCCTGGCCACCGGGATCGACTTCGACGTCGAGATGCTGAAACAGATCGGCGCCCGGGTGTACAACCTGATGCGAAGCTACAACGTCCTGCACGGGATCACGAGCAA
>JAJRTG010000064.1 GCA_024278395.1 Fidelibacterota bacterium
AAGGGGAGGAGATAAGAGATGCCGAGATCGACGAAGAAGGGTCCTTACGTGAAGGAGAGCCTGCTCAAGAAGGTGCAGCGGGCCAAGCGTGGGGAGCTCAAGGAGATCAAGACGTGGTCGCGGGCCTCGATGATCACCCCGGAGATGGTCGGGCTGACGATCAAGGTCCACAACGGGAAGGTGCACGTCCCGGTGTATATCGTGGAGAACATGGTCGGGCACAAGCTGGGGGAGTTCGCTCCCACCCGCACCTTCCGCGGCCACGGAGGAATGAAGAAGAAGCGGGCTCCGGGCCTGACTTAGGGAAGAGAAGATGGAAGCAAGAGCTGTAACGAGATTCGTGCGTATATCTCCGCGCAAGGCGCGGTTGTTGATCGATGCGATACGGGGCAAGGACGTCAACGAGGCCTTGGAGATCGTGTCGCTTTCCAACAAGAAGGCGGCGCGTCCGATCCGAAAGACGCTGGAATCGGCGATCGCCAACGCGGAGAACAACTACAACGTTGATGTTGACCAGTTGGTCGTGGTCAAGGCCACCGTGGATATGGGACGGGCGCTCCGGCGGCTGCGGCCGCGGGCGATGGGGCGGGCCGATGTGATCCGTCACCGGTTGAGCCATATCACGATCGTGGTCGGCGATAAGAGGGAGGAATAATGGGGCAGAAGGTCCATCCGATTGGCTTCAGGGTCGGGGTAACCAGAAAGTGGGTGTCCAACTGGTACAACCCTAAGCTTGCCCCGCTCTACATCGCCGAGGACAAGAAGATCCGCGATCTTATCTTCTCGCGGTATCGCCGCGCCGCGGTCGCCGAGGTGAACATCGAGCGGCCGAAGGACGACCGGGTTTCGATCGTCATTCGCTCCGCCCGTCCGGGGATCCTGATCGGCCGCGGCGGAACCGAGATCCAGGGATTGCAGGTGATATTGGAGAAGCTCACCCAGAAGAAGGTCAAGATCTCGATCCAGGAGATCGATCGACCGGATCTGGAGGCGACGCTGGTGGCGCAGGACGTGGCAATGCAGATCGAGGCCCGTATCGCTCCCGCGCGGGCGATGAAGGAAGTGATCCGGCGCGTCATGGGGGCCGGAGCCGAGGGAGTGAAGATCAAGGTGAGCGGTCGGCTCGGCGGGGCGGAGATCGCCCGTTCGATTACGATGATGGAGGGGAGGGTCCCGCTCCAGACCATCCGCGCCGACATCGACTACGGGTTCACCGAGGCGCACACCAAGTACGGGAACATCGGGGTGAAGGCATGGGTCTTCCGCGGGGAGCGTACGCCCAAGGGGCTGCGCGGAGAGGATGAGGTGAGATAGGATGCCGCTTCTTTTCCCGAAGAGGACAAAACACAGGAAGATGCACCGCGGGCGGATGAAGGGAAAGGCGACCCGGTGTAACGAGGTGACGTTCGGCGAGTACGGAATCCAGGCGCTGGCTCCGGCGTGGATTACAGGCCAACAGATCGAGGCGTGCCGAACCACGATCGCCCGCAAGACCCACCGCGACGCCAAGATCTGGATCAGGATCTTCCCGGACAAGTCGATCACCAAGCATCCGGCTGAGGCCCGTATGGGGAAAGGTAAGGGGCCGGTCGACCACTGGGTGGCGGTCGTGAAGCCGGGGACCGTTATGTTCGAGATCGCCGGGGTGGACGAATCCCAGGCCAAGCGTCTGCACGAACTCGTCAGTCACAAGCTCCCCATCCCCACGCGCCTTAAGAGAAAGACGACCTTGGGAGGAGAGGCATGAAGGCGGAAGAGTTGCGTGAGATGACGTTGGAAGAGCTGGAGCAGAAGGAGCGCGAGTTCAAGCGCAAGCTGTTCAACTTGCGCTTCCAGAAGGCGACCGGCGAATTGAACAACCCAGCCGAGCTAAAGAAGACCCGCAGGGACATCGCACGCGTCTTGACGATCGTACGCGAGAAGCGGGGTGAGAGAAGATGAAGAAGGTAAAGATCGGACGGGTAGTGAGCGACAAGATGGACAAGACTATCGTCGTGCGCGTGGAGGAGCTGCGGCTGCATCCGCGGTACCGGAAGCACATCCGCCGCCATTTCAAGTTCTACGCCCACGACCCTGCCGGCGCAGCCGGTGTCGGAGACCTGGTGAAGATCGAGGAGTCCCGCCCGCTGAGCAGGCTGAAGCGCTGGAGATTGTTGGAGATCATCGAGAAAGCGGAGGCGTAACCGTGATTCAGATGCAGACTATGCTCAAGGTGGCGGATAACTCCGGGGCGAAGCAGGTCCGCTGCATCAATATCCTCGGGCCGTCGAACCGCCGCCGTGGTGAGATCGGGGATATTGTGGTAGGCTCCGTGCGCAAGCGCCTTCCTACAAGCGATATTGAGAAGGGGCAGATCGTGCGAGGGGTGATCGTGCGCACCCGGAGCGCCTACCGTCGCAAGGACGGGACGTACATCCGGTTCGACGACAACGCGATCGTGCTCATCAACAACCAAGGGGAGCCGATCGGGACGCGGGTGTTCGGACCGGTGGCGCGGGAATTGCGGGATAAGAAGATGATGCGCATCATCTCGCTCGCCCCTGAGGTCCTTTAGGAGGCTGCGATGCAGAAGGTGCGTAAGGGAGATAGGGTGAAGGTGATCTCGGGAAACGACCGGGGAAAGATCGGAAAGGTGCTGGTCGTCTATCCCGAACGGCAGCGGATCATCGTGGAGAACGTGCACATGATCACCAAGCACCAGCGCGCGACGGAGAAGCTGCGCGAGCCGGGGATCATCCAGCGGGAGGGACCGATTCATATTTCCAATGTCCTTCCCATCTGCCCTGGTTGCGGACTTCCCACGCGTGTCGGGTTCACCGTCGTGGAAGGCGAAAAGATGCGTCAGTGCAAGCACTGCGGGGAGATATTCAGGTAAGATGCTGCGTGAGAGATTTGAACAAGAGATCGTACCGCAACTTTTGAAGGAGCTCCGTCTCGACAATGTGATGGAGGTCCCGCGGATCGAGAAGGTCGTCGTCAACATGGGGGTCAAGGAGAAGGACAATCCGAAGGTCCTCGAAGGGGCGGTGAAGAACCTGACCAAGATCACCGGCCAGCGTCCGGTTGTGACCAAGGCGAAGAAGTCGATATCGGACTTCCGCCTCACCGCCGGGGACCCGATCGGGTGCAAGGTGACGCTGCGGCGCGAGCGGGCGTACGAGTTCCTGAACAAGCTGTTCAACGTCGTACTCCCCGGGATCCGGGATTTCCGCGGGCTCTCCAGTTCCGCGTTCGATGGGCGGGGGAACTACACCCTTGGGGTATCCGAACAGCTGATCTTCCCTGAGATCTCCTATAACGAGATCACCACCGTGCAGGGGATGGACATAACGATCGTGACGACGGCGAGAAATGACCAGGAGGGATACGCACTCTTGAAGGCCCTTGGGCTGCCATTCAAGGATTAGGAGAGCTTATGGCGAAGAAGGCATTGATCATAAAGAGCAAGCGGGAACCCAAGTATAAGGTGCGGGCCTACAACCGCTGCAGCATATGCGGGCGGCCACACGGGTATATCAGGGACTACGGAGTCTGCCGGATCTGCTTCCGCAAGCTGGCGCACAAGGGAGAGATCCCGGGTGTGAAAAAGGCTAGTTGGTAGGAGGCACGATGACAATCCCGTATCCGATAGCTGATATGTTGACCCGCATCCGAAACGCGAGCGAGAAGCTGCATCCCGATGTAACGATGCCTCACTCCAAGATGAAGGAGGCGATCGCCCGCATCCTTGAGGCGGAGGGGTACATCGAGGGCTACGAGGTTATCGAGAAAAGCCCGCAGTCCGAGCTTCGTATCCGCTTGAAGTACAAGGGCACCCGCAAGAACATCAAGCGGGGGATCACCGGCGTGAGGCTTGTGAGCAAGCCGTCGCGGCGGGTGTACGCGAGCAAGGACGAGATCCCGCAGCCGCTCGGTGGATTGGGAACTTGTATCGTCTCCACATCACAGGGGATCATCTCGGGGCGCGAAGCGAAGGAACGCGGGATCGGCGGAGAGATCCTGTGTGAGGTGTGGTAGGTGATATGCCATGTCTAAGGTAGGAAAGGTTCCGGTCAAGATCCCGGAAGGGGTCAAGGTTACGGTGAACGACGGGATGATCGTGGTCGAGGGACCGCACGGCCGCCTGGTGCAGGACTACCGTCCGGACCGGGTGGAGATCACCGTCGGGGACGGGACGGCCACGGTGACCCGCCGGGGGGAGGGGAAGGAGTACCGCGCGTTTCACGGACTCTATCGCAGCCTGCTTGCGAACATGGTGCACGGCGTCTCCCAGAAATGGGAGAAGTCCCTTCTGATCAAGGGACTCGGTTACCGCGCCCGGCTGCAGGGGCGGAAATTGACCCTCGATCTCGGCTACTCCCAACCGGTGGAGTACGAGCTCCCGGAGGGGATCGAGGCCGAGGTCCCGAACCCGAACGAGATCATCATCCGCGGTGCGGACAAGCAGCAGGTGGGGCAGGTGGCCGCGAAGATACGTGCGTTCCGCAAGCCGGAACCGTATAAGGGGAAGGGTATTCGGTACAAGGATGAGATCGTACTGCACAAGGCAGGCAAGCTCGGCGGCCAGGGTGCCGGTTAGGGGGCAGGGGATGGCGAGAGTCGATAGGAAAGCAGAGAGGATTAAGCGCCATCGGCGGATCCGCAAGAGGGTGGCCGGGACGGCCGATCGTCCCCGCTTGTGCGTCACCAAGAGCCTTCGCCACGTGTACGCGCAGTTGATCGACGACGAGGCGGGTAGGACCCTCGCGTCCGCATCCACCCTGGACAAGGAGTTGCGCGAAGAGGTACACGGGTGCAACATCCCCGCCGCCACTAAAGTGGGGGAGCTGTTGGCGAAGCGGGCCAAGGCGCTGGGGATCGAGCGGGTCGTTTTCGACCGCGGCGGTTACCCCTACCACGGGGTGGTGGCGGCCCTGGCCGAGGCGTGTCGCAAGGGAGGGCTAGAGTTTTGATCACCACTGACGAATTCGAGAATGAGATAATCGACATCAGGCGGGTGAGCAAGGTCACCAAGGGTGGTCGGAACCTGAAGTTCCGTGTGACGATCGTGATCGGTGACCGCAAGGGACGCGTCGGAGTCGGGGTGGGGAGCACCACCGAGATCCCCCGCGCCATTCAGCAAGCGATCAGGGATGCCAAGAAGAACCTGATCGACGTCCCTCTCGACGGGGGGACGATCCCGCATGAGATCATCGGGAAGTTCAAGGCCGGACGTGTTCTGTTGAAGCCGGCGCATCCCGGGACCGGGATCATCGCCGGAGTCACGGTGGGGGCGATCTGTCGATTGGCCGGGATCAGGGACATCCTGACGAAATCGATTGGCACCACCAATCCGCTCACTCTCTCCCGTGCGGCGATCGAAGGACTCAGCCGCATGCGGAGCAAGGAGGAAGTGGAGGCCCTGCGGGGGAGAGGAGAGGACGTGCCTGTGGAGGTGAACAATGCGGCTTGAGGATCTTCGCCCCACCAAGGGGAGCGTTCATCGGCGCAAGCGCGTCGGACGGGGCTACAGCTCCGGACACGGCGGGCACGAGAGCGGCCGGGGGACAAAGGGTCAGAACTCCCGCTCCGGCGGCGGGGTTCGCATTGGATTTGAAGGAGGCCAGACCCCTGTTTGGATGCGCTTCCCGAAACGGGGCTTCCATAACTACACGCGGGTCGAGTACGCGTGCGTCAACCTGGACACGCTGGAGCGGGTCTTCTCGGAGAACTCCGAGGTGACGCTGCAGAAACTGCGGGAATTGCGGATCGTCAAGGGCCGCATTCAGCGCTTGAAGATCCTCGGTCGCGGCGAATTGTCCAAACCGCTCACCGTGCGTGCGCATCGATTCACCTCCACCGCCCGGCAGAAGATCGAGCAGGCCGGGGGAAAGGCCGAGGTGATTTAGGATGTGGGAGACGTTAACCAACGTTTTCCGCGTCCCCGAGCTGAAAAAGCGCATCATCTTCACCCTGGGGGCGATCATCGTCTTCCGTTTGGGGACGCACATTCCGATTCCAGGGGTGAACGCGGACGCGTTGAAGCACTTCTTCGAATCCCAGGGCGGAGGGATCTTCGACTTCTTGAATATGTTTACGGGTGGAGCGCTTAAGCGCTTCTCCTTGTTCGCCCTCGGTGTGACCCCGTACATTAACGCGTCGATCATCTTCAGCCTCCTCACCGCCGTTGTTCCCAAGCTGAAGGAGCTGCAGGAGCAGGGACGGGAGGGGCGGCGTAAGATCACCGCTTACACCCGGTGGTCGACCGTCGGGCTGGCCGTCATCCAGGCGGCGGCGATGAGCCTGCTCGTGGTGAACTGGGGCCTGGCGCAGGGGACGGTCTGGTTCTATCTTACTTCGATCATCGCCATGACCTCGGGGACCATTTACCTCATGTGGCTCGGTGAGCGCATGACGGAGAACGGAATCGGAAACGGGATCAGCATGATCATAATGATCGGGATCCTCTCCCGGCTTCCGGCGCAGTTCCAATCGGCGTACATCGAGATAACCGCCGGGACGGTCAGCCCGTTCTGGGGGTTCGTGTTCATCGCGCTCCTGATAGTGGTGATCGCCGGGGTCGTCATGATCCAGCAGGGGCAGCGCAAGATCGTCATCCAGTACGCCAAGCGGACCACGGGAAGACGCATCTACGGGGGGCACACCTCGCATCTGCCGATCCGCGTCAACCAGGGCGGGGTCATCCCGATCATCTTCGCCCTCGCGCTTCTGTCGATACCGATGACGATAGGACAGTGGATCCCGTCGCTCTCCTGGATCACCCCGTACATCCGCGCGGGAAGCCTGGCGTA
>JAJRTG010000065.1 GCA_024278395.1 Fidelibacterota bacterium
GCTGAGTCACCCTCAACGATGAACAGCTCGCTCTTCTCCGGGTCGGTGCTCGAGCAGTCGGCGAGCTTGCCCGGAAGCGCGGTCGCGGAGAGGGCCCCCTTGCGCCGCACCATCTTGCGCGCCTTCGCCGCCGCGGCCCGTGCCCGGGAGGCGGTGATCGATTTCTCGATGATCACCCGCGCCACTTTGGGATGCTTCTTGAAGTATAGGGTGAGCTCCTCCTGCAGGATCCCGGCCACGATGCTCGCCACCTCGGGGTTGCCGAGCTTGGTCTTGGTCTGCCCCTCGAACTCCGGCTCCGGGATCTTTACAGAGATGATCGCGACCAGTCCCTCGCGGATGTCGTCCCCGCGCAGGTTGGGGTCGTTCTTGCGCAGGATCTTCTTCTCGCGGCCGTAATCGTTCAGGAACTTGGTGAGGGCGGTCTTGAACCCGGTCAGGTGTGTGCCGCCGTCGATCGTGTTGATGTTGTTGGCGAACGCGAAGATCGATTCGTCGTAGCTGTCGGTGAACTGCATCGCGATCTCGATGTCGATCCCGTTCTCCGAACCGTGCACGTAGATCGGCTCGGGATGGAGCGGCTCTTTGTTCTGGGCCAGCTCCTTTACGAACGAGACGATCCCCCCCTTGGCCTGATAGCGGCGGGTAACCCCGGCCGCTTCGTTGGTGAGGATGATGAGAAGGCCGCCGTTCAGGTAGGACAGCTCTTTCAAGCGGTGAGACAGCTTGGAGAAGTTGTAGTGGATCTCTCCGAAGATCTCGGAATCGGGCAGAAAGGTGATCGTCGTTCCGGTGTCCTTCGCCTCGCCGACCACCTCGAGATCTGTCAGCTTCTGACCGCGGGAGAACTCCTGGCGGTAGATCTTGCCGTTGCGTCGCACCTCGACGCGCATGTACTCGGATAGGGCGTTCACCACCGAGACTCCTACCCCGTGCAGTCCACCGCTCACCCGGTAGCTCTTGTTGTCGAACTTCCCCCCGGCGTGCAGGGTGGTCATCACGAGCTCGACCGCGTTGACCCCGGATTCTTTGTGAATCCCGACCGGCATCCCCCGCCCGTTGTCCTCCACGGTGACGGAGTTGTCCGCGTGCACGGTGACGTGGATCTCGGTGCAGTAACCGGCGAGGGCTTCGTCGATCGAGTTGTCGACGATCTCCTCGATCAGGTGCATCAACCCGGCCTGTCCGGTACTCCCGATGTACATCCCGGGCCGGACGCGCACCGCCTCTAGATCTTCCAGTACCTTGATCTGATCAGCTTCGTATACCATGGCACCACCCGTCCAAATTATATCCAAATCCGCATGGGATTTCCAAAATCACCTCGTCAGGCTCACTAACCCCCTGGTAAATTCTCCCCTGTTTGCGGCGCTCAGGAAAGGAAATACGTTACCCAGCGACGGGAGAGAACTTTGCGTCTGATTACAGGGCCTTCATCCCTTTGACGAGATATCCTCCCCATCCGGCGATCGCCACCGCGATCCCCCCGATTATTATGAGCATGGGGGCGGAGATGAGGACCAGTATCCCTCCGACCGCCGCAAGCGAGATCGGTTGCAGACTGTTGGACATGGCGTGGTCCGCGGCGAACACCCTCCCCTGCAGCTCGTTCGGGACGTGGGTCTGGAAGACGACGATGCTCAGGACGTTGGCAAGCGCGGCCGCCCCGCCCACGATCGCAAGCGCGACCATGGAGAGCGGGAGGTTCCGGGAAAGGCCGAAGACCACAAGGAGCGCGCCGAGGACGACGATCCCCCAGATGATCCCAAGCCCGTAACGCTTGAACCGCTTGAGGCGGGAAGCGACGAACCCTCCGATCAACATTCCCGCGGAGATCGCCGTGCCCAAGAGCCCGAATCCCTGAGCGCCGGCGTGGAGGATGTCCTTGGCCATGATCGGCAAGAGCACGTTCATCGGGGCGAGGAAGAAGTTGACCAAGGCGAAGAGAAAGATCACAAAGAACAAAGCCCTCTTGCGGTAGAGGAACTTGAACCCGACTATGGTATCTCTGATGACTGAATTAAGGCTCACACCCCCCTCCTTGCGTGGGGAGGGGAAGGAGGAGAAAAGGAGGAGCGTTCCGGCGAGCCCGAACGTGGCCGCATCGATCCACATCGTCGGTCCGCTCCCGCAGAATCCGACGAGCATTCCCCCGATCGCCGGTCCGGCGATCCCCGCACCGCTCGCTGAGATCTGATAAAGCGAGTTGGCTCTGACGAGTTGTTCCTGAACCACCAGATTAGGGATGGATGCTTGCAGAGCTGGACGGTGGAAGAGGGTGGCGGTGGCGCTTAACAAAGAGAAGATGTAGATCTGCCACACCGCCAGGCGGTCCAGGAAGAGGAGGGTCGCCGCTCCTCCGATGATCAGCCCGTTCGCCAGGTCCATCGCGATCATCAGCTTCCGCCGGTCGAGCCTGTCGATCACCGCCCCGGCGATCGGCCCGAGGAAGACGCTGGGGAGGGAGGAGGCAATCGCCACAGTCGCCAGGACCGCGGCCGATCCTGTCTTCTCCAGGACCCACCACAGAAGGGCGATGTAGGTGAGCTGGCTTCCGAACAGAGAGATGCTCTGCCCACCCCAAACAAGTATGAAGTTATAGTTGCGCCAGAGCGGGGGCGTTCTATCCATTAACAGGAGTATATAGGTAATGCCCTATTTATTCCAGTGCACCGGCGGGGCGAGCGCGGCACCGGTGTGCGTAAGAAACGGTTTTGGACCGCTCCATCCTCCCTTCCCCCAAAATAAAGAGACCGGGCCCGTTTAGGGCCCGGTCTTCAGAGCGCTTATTGGTACGGTTCAACGATCTTTATCACATCGGGATAGTCGATCCCGAGGCGCTTCAAGGTCGCGATCGTCGGGACGCCGTCCTTGGTCCAGCCGCGCCGGGCGTACGCCGCGTCGCACAGCTTCTCGTACTGGGCCTCGCGGAACTTGCGCAACGCCTGTAGTTTCTCCTTTGTCGTCATCCCGGCCGGGTCGATCCCCACCTGTTCCTTCAGCTGTTTATCGTAGCGCTCCTGCCGCGATTCGTACTCCTCCTCGGTCACCGGACCGGCAGAGCGGTACGGGATCCGGTCGTGCTCCCGCGTGCCGTAGCCGAGGCGCAGGTTGAACACGCGCTGGAAGTTGTAGACGCGCTCGGACTGGAGGATGAGGTCGTCCGGGGTCACCTCGACCCCGGTGATCCCGGAGAAGAGATCGCAGTAGTTACGCACGTGATCCGGGACCTTCGCCGCGTCGATCCCGGAGTATTTTTTCTGGTTGTCGGCCGGCTCGATGTCGTTCCACGGGAGCTTGCACATCCCGACGAGCCCGAACCAGGTACGCCACATCGGGAAGTAGTGGAGCGCCTCGGCCTTGTCCTCGAAGCTCGGGATCTGGTTGTTCACCATATCCATGAAGATCAGCCACGCCTCGTCGTGCTGCGGCCCCTTGAGCGCGAGTCCGTATCCGCCCTGCATGGCGAGCGACTCCTTGGTCACGTACTCGGAGTACTCCAGCCCCTTGCACTCCATCCCGATGTCGTTCAGGAAGTCGGGATCGGCCCCGAACTCCCGCACGAAGTGCTCCTTCATCCTCCGGATCCCCTGTCCGGCGATCGCGCCGAACCCCTCGCCGCGCGCCATCTGATGGAGGAGCTCGAGCGCGGCGGCGGCGTTCCCGAAGTTGAGCTCGCGCCCGCCTGTCTTCTCCTTGTCCAGGATCCCGGCCTCATAACACTCCATCACGAACGCCGTCCCGGTGGTGAACGAGATCGTGTCGATCCCGTAGGTGTCGCAGTAGAAGTTCATCTCGAGCACGAAGTCGGGGTCGAAGATCCCCATGTTCGCCGATCCGGCCGCGGTCTCGTACTCCGGCCCGTCGACCAGGACCCGCGTCCCCTTGTACGGGCCGGTCTTGAGTTCGAAGTCGTCGACCGCGTGCGAGCAGGACATCGTGCATCCGAGCCAGCAGCCGTCCGGCATCCCCTGGGTGAACCGGGTCCGCCACACCGAGGATGAGATCTTGCCCGCGTCGGGATGGGAGCCGAACTTGTAGTTGTGCACCGGGAGGAGGTCGTACTCGTCCATGATCTCGACGAGGTGCGAGGTGCCGACGCGGCGCATGTCGTTCTGCGCGGCATCGAGCTCGAGGATCTCCCGGTTGATCCGCTCCCCTGCCTTGCGCACCCGGGCCGGATCGGCGGGGTGGTTGGCGTCACCGCTGATCCCGTGCTTCTTCACCACCAGCGCGGCGATCTTTTTATCGCGGAACACCGTCCCGATCCCGCCGCGACCGGCCTGTTTTACCCTCACTTTTTGTCGCTTCATGTCGAAGAAGCTGAAGTTGAGGCAGCCGATGCGGGTGTGCTCCGCCCCCCGTCCGGCGGAGACGGTGGAGATCGCGAGCAAGTCTTTCGGAGACTCGGAGTCGGCGAACGCGCGCAACAGGCGCTCGGAGATGACATGGGTGTTCACGTCTCCCTCCGGTGA
>JAJRTG010000066.1 GCA_024278395.1 Fidelibacterota bacterium
AGCGTCGCGAGATACACCCCCTGTTTGAGTTCGATCCCCTCGGCCTTGGCGGCGGAGAGGGCGAGCTCGCGCAGCCGCGGGGAGTAGGCCGCCGACATGTCGGGAAACCGCGGCCCCAATTGGTCGAGGTTCGGGCCGCGCAGCGGGTTCTCCCCGAGCATGTTGATGTGATCGGTGATGAGAACGAGGTCCCCGGCGTTAAGGTTCGGGTTGATCGCCCCGGAGGCGTTCGTCACGATCAGCGTCTTGATTCCGAGGAGGGCGAACAAGCGGGTGGAGAATACGACGTCCTCCATCGCGTAGCCCTCGTAGAAATGGGTCCTGCCCCGCTGGATCAGGACCCTCTTTCCCCCTATCACCCCCGCCCAGAACTCCCCGGCGTGCCCGGCGACGGTGGGGAGTGGGAACCCCGGGATCTCCCGCCACGGGATCCGGACCCCGCCCTCCTCCAACCCGAACGCCTCCGACAGGCCGGAGCCGAGGACGAGTGCCGCCTCCGGGGTCTCAGGGAGCCTTTCCCGCAGGACCTGCGCCGCCTTGTTCAACCTCTCGAGCCTTCCGTCTTCCACCTTTCCTCCTTTCTTCACGTAAGCATTAAAGCTTCCATCGCTTCTTCCACCGTCTTTACCGGGATGAGTTCGATCTTGGTCCGGGGCGCCGCTCCGGCCGGGACGACCGCGTGGGTGTACCCGAGCTTCTCCGCCTCGTTCACCCGCTCCCGCAGTCGGCGCACCCCGCGCACCTCCCCGGTAAGCCCGACCTCGCCGACGAGGACGTACCCCTTGGGAAGGGCCCGGTTGCGCAGGCTGGAGACGACCGCGGCGATGACTCCGAGGTCGACCGCCCGCTCCCGCGTCTCCAGGCCGCCGGCGATACTGAGGTAGACGTCCGCTCCGCCGGTGTGGATCCCGAGGCGCTTCTCGATCACCGCGAGCAGGAGGAGGATCCGGTTGTAGTCGAGCCCGGTCGTCCGCCGCTGCGGCGCGCCGTAACCCCCGGTCGGGGAGACGAGCGCCTCCAGTTCCACCAGGATCGGGCGCGTGCCCTCGAGGATCGGGACGACCGCCGTCCCCGGCCGCGGGTTCTCCCGCTCCTCCTGCGACAGGAAGAACCGGGACGGATCGGTGATCTCGCGCAGCCCCTGCGGGAGCATCTGGAAGACCGCGACCTCGTTCGTCGCTCCGAACCGGTTCTTCACCGAGCGCAGGATGCGCATCTCCTCCCCCCGGCTCCCCTCGAGGTAGATCGCCACGTCGACCAGGTGCTCCACCGTCTTCGGCCCGGCGAACCCGCCCTCCTTGGTGATGTGCCCGACGAGGAAGGTCGCCATCCCCCGCGCCTTGGTGAGCCGCGTCAGCGCCGCGCTCACCTCGCGCAGCTGGCGGACGCTCCCCGCCTCGCCCGGCGCGGCCTCGGACAGGGTCGTCTGGATCGAATCGACGATCAGGACATGCGGCGAGATCCGCTCCACCGCCTGCTCGATGCGGGAGAGGGTCTGCTCGGCGAGGACGAACAGGTACGGGCTCTCGATGGAAAGACGGCTCGCCCGCAGCTCGATCTGGGCCGCCGACTCCTCCCCGGAGACGTAGAGGACGTTTCCGTATGTGGAGGCGATCCGCTCCGCGATCTGAAGGAGCAACGTCGACTTCCCGATCCCGGGCTCACCCCCGAACAGGATCACCGCTCCCGGGATGATCCCCCCTCCCAGGATCCGGTCGACCTCCCCGATTCCGGTGGACAGGCGCTTGGTCTCGGTGAGATCGATCTCGGTGATTGGGCGGAGCTCCTCCCCGATCCACGTCCCCGGTTCCGCCTCCGCCGCTGATTCCTTCTCCTCTACGAAGGTTTCATACTCGCCGCAGTTCGGACACCGGCCGAACCACTTGATCGATCGGTATCCGCAGCTCGTGCAGCGGAAGGCCATGGCTATTTGCCCTTGGTGAACCGGATCTCCTCGCCGTCCGCCGAGGCCACGACCGTGGAACCCGGCGCGAATGCCCCTTCCAGGATCAGCTCGGAGATCGGATTCTCGATCAGGCGCTCGATCGTGCGGCGCATCGGGCGCGCCCCGTACTTGGCGTCGTACCCCTTTTCGATCAGAAGCTCGCTCGCCGATTCGTCGAGGGTGAGGGTGATCCGGTGCTCCTCGTACAGCCGCTCCTTGAGCTCGCTCAGCATCAGATCGGCGATCTCCTTAACCTGGTCGCGGGTGAGCTGGTGGAAGACGATGATGTCGTCGAGCCGGTTGAGGAACTCCGGCCGGAAGACCTTGCGCACCTCCCCGATCACCCGATCCTTCATCTCCTCGTACGACTCCTCGGAGTCGATCTCCTGGTCGCTGAACCCGAGGGTCCCGCGGTCGGTGATCATCTCGCTCCCCACGTTCGAGGTCATGATGAGGACGGTGTTCCGGAAATCGACGCGCCGTCCCTGCGAGTCGGTGAGGATCCCGTCCTCCATCACCTGCAGCAGGATGTTGAACACGTCGCGGTGGGCCTTCTCGATCTCGTCGAACAGGACGACTGAGTACGGGCGGTGCCTGACCTTCTCGGTCAGCTCCCCGGCCTCCTCGTAGCCGACGTAGCCCGGAGGGGCGCCGACGAGGCGGGAGACGGAGAACCGCTCCATGTACTCGGACATGTCGACCCGGATCAGGGCGTCCTCGTCCCCGAACAGGAACTCGGCCAGGGTCTTGGACAGCTCGGTCTTCCCCACCCCGGTCGGGCCGAGGAACATGAACACCCCGACCGGCCGGCGCGGGTTCTTCACCCCGGCGTAGGCGCGGCGGATCGAGCGGGAGACCGCCTTAACCGCCTCCTCCTGACCGATCAGGCGCTCGTGGATCTTCTCCTCCATGTGCACCAGCCGCGTCGTGTCCTCCTCCTGGACGTGCCCGATCGGGACCCCGGTCCACATGGAGATCATCTGGGCGATGTCCTTCCCAGTGGCGACGAGCTCGCCGGTGCGGTAGGAGTTCTCGCTCTTGCGCTCGATCTCCCGCGCGAGCTCCTCGCGCCGGTCGCGCAGCCGCGCAGCCTCCTCGTAGTCCTGGGCGGCGACCGCCTCCCGCTCCCGCTCCTCCAGCTCGTCCATCTCCTCGACCAGCTCCCGCACCGCGTCCGGGACGCGGGAGCTCCTGAGCTTGATCCGCGCCGCTGTCTCGTCGATCAGGTCGATTGCCTTGTCCGGGAGGAACTGATCGGTGACGTAGCGGTCGGAGAGCCGCGCCGCCTGGTACAGGGCGTCGTCGGTGATCTTCACCCCGTGGTGCTTCTCATAGTGGGGACGCAGGCCTTTGAGGATCTTCACCGTCTCCTCCACGGTCGGCTCCTCGATCATGATCGTCTTGAACCGCCGCTTCAGGGCCGGATCCTTCTCGATCGATTTTCTGTACTCGTCCGGGGTGGCCGTCCCGATGCACTGGATCGCGCCGGAGGCGAGCGGCGGCTTGAGGATCGAGGAGGCGTCGATCGCCCCCTCCGCCCCGCCGGCCCCGACCACGGTCTGCAGCTCGTCGATGAACAGGATGATGTTGTCCGAGGCCATCACCTGGTCGATCAGGTTCTTCAGGCGCTGCTCGAACTCGCCGCGGTACTTCGTCCCGGCGACGATCGACGCCATGTCGAGCTCGATGATCTCCTTGGAGCGGAGAAGCGCGGGGACGTCACCGGCGACGATCTTCTGCGCCAGGCCCTCGACGATCGCGGTCTTGCCCACGCCCGACTCCCCGATCAGGGCGGGGTTGTTCTTCTTGCGGCGGACCAGGGTCTGGATGATCCGCTCCATCTCCTCCTCGCGCCCGATCACCGGGTCGAGGCGCCCGGCCTCCGCCTCCTCGATCAGGTTGCGCCCGAACTCGGACAGATCCCCCTTGCGCTGCTGGCGGCGGGTGGAGCGGATCGCCATCCCGATCCCGGCCGACGGGAGGAAATAAGCGCGGGTCTTGTTGAGGTCAATCCCCAAGTGGTGCAGGATCGCCGCTCCCGTCCCCTCCCCCTCGCGCAGCATCCCCATCAACAGGTGCTCGGGTCGGATCGTGGTCTGCCCGGCGCGGCGCGCCTCCTCGAAGCTGATCTTCATCACGCGCTTGAGCCGCGGGGTCGGCTCGAGGTCGTCGGCGGACAGGCGCACCTCGCCGTGCCCCTTCTCCTCCTCCAGGATCGACGCGACCTTGGCGTAGCTCACCCCGTGCGTGGTCAGGAACCTGTAGACGTCGCTCCCCTTGACCTTGAGGAACGCGAGGAGAAGGTGCTCGGTGCCGACGTAGCTGTGGCGCCAGGCCTCGGCCTCCTCTTGAGAGAGCGCGATTATCTCCATCGACTCGCGCGAGAACCGATCGTACATTTATCCTCCTAAAACCTGTTTCATCTCAAAGTATAGCCCCGGGAGGCGACGGTGCAACGTCGGGATCCCGCCGGTTGAACCGGTTCATCACCGCCTCGATCGTCCCGGTACGGAAGAGTTCGATCGCCTCCGCCGCCCGCCGCAGGACCGGGACGATCGTCCTCCATTCGTCCTCGGGAAAACGGGAAAGAACGAAGCTTACCGCATCCGAATCCCTCTTCCCCACCCCGATTCCGACCCTGATCCGCGGGACCTCTTCGCTCCCCAGGGCATCGAGCACCGAGCGCATCCCCTTGTGCGTCCCCGGGCCGCCCTTGGGGAGGATCCGCATCCTGCCGAGCGGGAGATCCAAATCGTCGTACACGATGAGGATATCGGCTGGTCGCAGTCCGAAACGCTCGACCACCTCCCGCACCGCCCTGCCGCTCTCGTTCATGTAGGTCATCGGCTTGACGAGGAGGAGCCCGGCGTGACGGTAGACGATGGAAGAACAGGTGATCCGCCCCTTGCCGCGAGGGATGTGCTCCTCGCGGTAGAGGTCGATCACCTGAAAGCCGACGTTATGACGGGTGAGGGCGTATTCAGGGCCGGGGTTCCCCAGACCGAAGACGGCCTTTTCCGCCCTAGGCGGACTCCCCTTCCGCAGCTTGAGCAGAAGATTCCTCCTCGGAGACGGCCTCCTCCGTGACCTCTCCTTCTTCCTCCACAGGACCGCCGATCGCGGTCTCCTCAAGCCCGCGCGGGGCCACTACCGTAACGAGCGCCCGCTCGGGAGGGAGGAGCGGTTCGACGTTCCCGAAATCGACGTCGCGCACCCGGATCCCCTCTCCTATCCCGAGATTGCTCACATCGAGCTCGATGATCGGCGGGATGTCCTTGGGGAGTCCGTGGACGCGCACGGTACGGAAGAGGATGTTCAGGACTCCGCCTGCCTTCACCCCGGGTGCCTCGCCCACGATCCTGACCGGGACGTGGAGCCGCAGAGGGTGTCCTGTGTCCGGATGGTAAAAATCGACGTGGATCGGTTCATCGGTGATCGGGTTGTACTGGATCGCCTTGACGAACACCTCGAGCTTCTTCCCCTTCTCGTGGTCGCTTACGGAGAGCTCGATCCGCGATGCGCGGGTGATCTTGGCGAAGAGGGCGCGAAGCTCCCTTTGGTCGATGATGATCGGGGTGGAATCGACCGTCGGCCCGTAGATCACAGCCGGCACGAATCCCTGCCTGCGCAGGGCGTTCGCCTTCCCTTCTGTCCTTAACTTTGCGTTCAGTGTCAGCATCTTCACTCCTAACGTCAATGAAGCGGGAAGAGATGGCTTACAGATTTATTCTCGAAGATCCTGCGGATCGTCTTCGCCAGATGCTCTCCCACCGGAATGTACTCGACGAAATCTTCTTTTTCCGCTTGAGCGTGAGAAATGGTATTGGTCACCACCACCTTTTTCAAGGGGGAGTCCTTGAGGGTCCGGATCGCGTCCTGGGCGAAGACCCCGTGGGTACAGCAGGCGGAGACCTCCACCGCTCCGTGGTCGAGGAGGGCCTGCGCCGCGTGGACCAAGGTCTCCCCGGTGGAGACGATGTCGTCGATCAGGATCACCCTCTTCCCGGAGACCTCACCGATCGCTCGGATCTGCCTGATCCCGGTGCCGTCGGAGTTGCGACGTTTCTCGAGCACCGCGAGCGGCAGCCGGAGCTGTTCCGCCAATCGGCGGGACCGGCCCATGCCGCCCACGTCCGGGGAGACCACTATCATGTCGGAGAGGTCCTCCTCCGTCCGGGTGATATAATCGGCGAACACCGGGTCCGTGCGGAGGTTGTCGACCGGTATGTTGAAAAAACCCTGAATCTGTCCCACGTGTAGTTCCATCGTGAGTACCCGGTCCGCCCCTGCCGTCTCGATCAGGTTGGCCACTAGGCGGGCGGAGATCGGGACGCGGCCGATGTGCTTGCGGTCCTGCCGCCCGTAGCCGTAGTAGGGGATGACCGCCACCACCGTCCGCGCCGAGGCGCGGCGCAGGGCGTCGATCATGATGAGCAGCTCCATCAGGTTGTCGTTCACCGGCGGACAGGTCGGTTGGATCACGAAGACGTCCGCCCCGCGCACCGTCTCGTCGATCTTGACCCGCACCTCCCCGTCGGAGAACCGTCCGACCGTCGCCTGGCAGAGCTCGATCCCGAGTGCGGCGGAGATCTCCTTGGCGAGCGGGCGGTTGGCGTTTCCCGCGAGGAGTTTCAGTTCTCTTCCGATCAATCCTTACGCTCCTTTATCACCTGTCGGGCGCGGCCGAGGGCGAGGGTCCCGGGAGGCACGTCCTCGGTGATCGTTGATCCGGCCCCGATCACCGTTCCCTCTCCGATCGTGAGCGGGGCGACGAGGGAGGTGTTGCTCCCGATGAACGAGTGGTCGCCGATCACGGTGCGATGCTTGGCCTTTCCGTCGTAGTTGCAGGTGATCGTCCCCGCGCCGATGTTCACCCCCTCTCCGATCTCCGCGTCCCCGATGTAGGTGAGGTGTCCGGCCTTCGTCCCCTGCCGGATCCGGGAGGCCTTCACCTCGACGAAGTTTCCGATGCGCACATTCGGTCCGATGTCCGCTCCGGGCCGCAGGTGCGCGTACGGCCCGACGGAGGATCCCTCCCGCACCCGCGCTCTTTCGAGGACCGAGTAGCGGACCCGGGAGCCCTTCTCGACCGTCGAATCCTCGATCCACGCATCCGGGCCGATCTCGCAGTCCTCCCCGATCCTCGTCGCGCCGCGGAGGTGGGTCCCCGGATGGATCACGGTATCCCTCCCCACCTCGACGCCGGGCTCGAGATAGGTCGATTCGGGATCGATCATCCTCACCCCCTGCTCCATCAGGGCCTCCGCGACCCGTCCCCGCAGCAGCCTCCCGGCGCGGGCGAGCTCGGACTGGGAGTTCACCCCCATCACGGCGTCGGGGTCGGGTGCCGCGACTGCGGAGACGCCCTTCCCGGCCTGGGTGTAGAGGGAGACGAGGTCGGTCAGGTAGTACTCCCGCTGGGCGTTCTCGGCCCCGAGGCCGGAGAGCGCCTCCCATAGAAAGTCCTCGTTCTTCACGCAGTAGATCCCGGTGTTAACCTCGGTTATCCCCAACTCGTCACTGCTCGCGTCCCGCGCCTCCACGATCCGCACCGGCCGGCCCTCGGAGTCCCGGACGATCCTCCCGTAGCTCCCCGGAGCCGGGACGATCATGGAGAGAACGGTCAGATCCGCCCCACTCCCTTCATGTCGATCGATCAGCTCGGCGAGGACGTCAGGGGTGAGGAGGGGGAGGTCTCCGGGAAGGACGAGGAGGGTCTGGGCTGTGGCCCGCCCCTTCGCCTGCAGCAGGGCGTGGCCGGTCCCGAGGGGCTCCGGCTGCTCGACGAAACTCAGCCCCTCCTCGGAGAGGGCTTCCGGCACCGCGGGATCACTCACCACGAGGATCACCTCCGCGGGCGAGAGGGCCTTCACCGCGGAGATCACGTAGCTTACGATCGGGCGGCCGCAAACGGGGTGGAGGACCTTGGCACGCTTCGATCGCATGCGGGTCCCTTTCCCGGCTGCCAGGATGATCGCTCCAATGGTCCGTTCCATCGCTCAACATGATACGAAATGGAGCGGGGGTTGACCAACCCGTAAGTTGCGCGGGAATGAGGGGGGAGCGTATACTCCGGCGGAATTCGATCGAGGAGGTGGGGGATGGCAAAGCGGGTATTCTCCGGGATCCAACCGACCGGGACGCTCCACATAGGGAACTACTTCGGGGCGATCCGCAACTGGGTAGCGCTGCAGGAGGATCATGATTGCGTGTACTGCATCGTCGACTACCACGCGATCACGGTCGAGGTGGATCCGCAGGTGCTCCATGACGCATCGATCAATATGGCGCTTGACCTGATCGCCTGCGGGATCGACCCGGAGAGATCGATCCTGTTCGTCCAGTCGGCCGTCCCCGAGCACACCGAGCTCGCCTGGATATTCGGCTGCGTCACCTCCTACGGGGATCTCACCCGGATGACTCAGTTCAAGGACAAATCGGCCGGGAAGAAGTTCGTCTCCGCCGGGCTGTTCAACTATCCGGTCCTGCAGGCGGCGGACATCCTCCTCTATCGGGCGGAGGAGGTCCCGGTCGGGGAGGACCAGGTCCAACATCTGGAGCTGTCGCGGCGGATCGCGCGGAGGTTCAACTCGAGGTTCGGGGAGTTCTTCCCCGAGCCGACCCCGATCGTGGGCAAAGGGGCGCGGATCATGTCGCTCGCCGATCCGGAGCGGAAGATGAGCAAGAGCGCAGGGGAGGCGCACTACATCGGGGTGATGGAAGAAGAGGCCTCGATCCGCAAGAAGGTCCGGTCCGCGGTGACCGACCTCGGCCCCCGGGGGGATGAGATGTCTCCCGGGGTGGCGAACCTGTTCGAGATCCTCGAGCTATCCGCCGATCCGGAGACGGTCGCCGAACTGCGGAGGGAGTACGCGGCCGGGACCCTCATGTACTCACACCTGAAGGACGTGGTGTTCGAGAGCCTGATGCGGGTGCTGCGCCCGATCCAGGCCCGCCGTGCCGAGCTCGTCGCCGCGGGGAACGTGGAGGAGATCCTCGCCGCCGGGGCGGAGAAGGCGCGGCGGATCGCCCGGGAGAACATGCGGCAGGTGCGGGAGATGGTCGGGCTCTTCCCCTGCGCCCGATAGAGGCCTCCATCCCGCTTCTCTGGGCCGGTGATGCAGGACCGCTCCTGTTGAGATGGATCACCCGCCCATTTAGAATCACTCGCCCGAGGGGTGGGAGATGAAGGGATCCAGTTGGTTGAAGCTCGGGTTGATCGTCTTCGGGACGGTCGTCCTTTCCGGGTGTATGTTGAACACCGCCAATCATCCGCCCGTGGCGGGTTTCTCCCTCACCCCGGTCCAGGGTTATGTCCCGCTCACGGTCGCGTTCGACGCCGCCTCCTCCTACGATCCGGACGGGGATAGGCTTACGTTCTCTTGGAGCTTCGGAGACGGCGCTGAAGGTGCAGGAATGACCGTGCAGCACACCTACTCCTCCCCCGGCACGTACACCGTCACCCTGCGGGTGGTCGACGCCCGCGGGGAAGAAGCGAGTCTATCCAAAGAAATGAACGCTCTCCCGGTTCCGGACGGGATGATCCTCCGCCGCTACCGTTGGGAGTACGGAGGGGAGGCCCAGTCGCTTGAGTTCCTGATCCCCGAGTCCCTCTATCTCAGGTACCACAATCAGGTCCGTCAGCCGCTGATCGACAACTACAACTACGGCGACTACGTCATCGAGCCGCTCGACGATCCCACCCTCTCCGACCTCGCGCATACCCTGCAGGAGAGGGCGACCGGGGGGAGGATCGGGGCTCTCGACTACATCCTGGCGTTCGTGCAGGGCTCGATCCGCTACGTCGAGGACCAACCCGGGATGGAGTACCCGCTGTACCCGCTCGAGACCCTGGTCGACGGCCAAGGGGACTGCGAGGACACGACGATCCTATACGTCAGCCTGGTGCGGGCGCTCGGGTATCACGTGACGATGGCGTTCGTCGACACGGACGGGGACGGAGCCCCGGACCACGTCCTCGCGCTAGTGCCGATCACCCAAGCGGAGCTGGACGACCTGCCCGGGACCGGCGGGGTGTGGGAGATCGACGGGACCCTCTACGCCGTCGCCGAGACGGCGGTTAACCCGGATGTTTCCGGCTACATCCCGCTCGGCACCGACCCGTGGGGAATCGGACCGGACGCGATCAAGCAGCGCTGGGACTACTAGATCACGGGGTCAGATACTGTATCAAAAGTCAACCCTCCTTGCTGATCGGTGACCGGTACGGCTCACCGCTTTTGTAGATTGCATGGGTAATTAGCAGCACCTTCCTCGCTGCCGCAATGCGAGCTACCTTCTCTGGCTTTCCTCTTTCCTTCAACCGATGATAGATCCCCCT
>JAJRTG010000067.1 GCA_024278395.1 Fidelibacterota bacterium
AGCTGAACCCAGTGGAAATTCGCCGGCGGATGGAGGATAACTTGCGTAAGTTGTGGAAGCTCAATGGGTAACCCAAATTATGAGGCAAGATCTGCCTTCGGTAACCGGGTATTTTGAGGCATCACGGCCGTGTTTCCGGGGGTGGAAATCTGCCGCGATCAGCTGGGGGTGGTCAGCATAAATAATTAGACTTTATTTTGATCATTGTAAATATTATATTCAACACCAACGATATCATCTATACTGTGAAAGAACGTGTATACGATGCCGCTGGCGACCAAGTACAAGGATGCTGTGAGGAGAAATACCGTTGAAAACCCAACTTCGCTCTGGATGTGTCCGCTGATAAACGAACCGGCGGCCCACCCTCCGTTCCAAGAAAGGACGAGAAGGCTTGAGGTGACTGCGCGCAGTCTTCCGGAAACTATTCCCATTGCGTAGGCGCTGAAGATCGGGAGGTTCATGCTCATCAACGCTGTGCGCATCAGGTAACCAAAGGCTGATAGGGAAAATGTTGCGGAGAACCCCATAAGGATGAGAAATGGTATAGAAAAGAGCTGTGTCAGAATCATCATCCGGATTTTTCCGAGGCGTTTAACCAGTGCGGGCACGAACAGGGCGCTTAACCCCATGGCCAGGGAAGAGATAGCGAACAGGCCACCGAGCACGGGATCAGGAAGGTCGAAGCGCAATTTGTAAAACACGTTGACAAACGGGATCAAGATCCCCGCTCCCAGGGCGATTATGAATTGAGCAACGGTCAGTTTGATCACAATCGGCTGATGCCCTGCAACCCGTTCACTGAACGCCGGAGCGGAGGAAGTGGGAGAACGCTCACCGCGCAACAGGGCGAGCGGGACAAGGGAAATGACTGTAACTCCCATCGCGATGAGCAGGATCACCCGGTAGGTCGTTGCCCCTTCCGCTGGAACGCCGAAGATGTGGGCAAAGAACGGTGGTAGCACCCCGCCGATCCCGCTCGCCACAACTCCAGCAAGCGTGTTCAAGCTAAACTGCATGCTGAACAGCGCCGTCCGTTTATCCGGTGTGGTTATCGCCGCCATGAACGGCGCGGCGTTCACGGAGATCAGACAGTAACCGGCACCGAACAGTGCGCTTGCCAGAAGGAGCGTGAAGCGAGCCGGGAGGAGACTCCAGCCGAGAAACGCGACGATCTGAAGGAAAGTCCCTGCAAGAAGGCTCCGTTTGTTCCCGAACTTCGGGATCAAAACCCCGAACGGAAGTGCAAGGATCGCGGTAGACAGGGCGGAGATGCTGGCGAGAAGCCCAATGAACTCTTGATTGTAACCGAGTTTAAGGATGTACAGGTTGAAAAACAGGTATTGCAGGCCGAACATCAGCCCGGCGAAAAACGTGTTCACAAGGTAGAGCCACGCGTCTCGAGAAAAACTTGGTACAAACCGCAAAAACTTCTTGGTCATCATCCTCGCAAGCAAAACCCTCACACGCGCAGACTACGGCGCGCGCAAGAGGTTCGATGGACGTCCGAAAATGGCCGGCCGCCTGATAAAGCTCTATTGCATAATCGCCCGATTCCCGACGAACGGGACAAAACTTCCCGCTCCCTCCTTCCCGCGAAATTCACCGTCGGAATAGACGACATTCCCACGCAGGAGCACGGTATCCACCCGACCGTTCACGGTCCACCCTTCATACGGGGAAAAGTCCGTCGCCGTGTGAAGTTTGTCTGCACTGATCACCCATTCCGCATTTGGGTCGAAGACCACGATATCCGCATCTGCACCGATTCGCAGGGTCCCTTTCTTCGGATAGATGCCGTTTATCCGCGCCGGCCTTTCCGAAAGGAGAAGGGGGACGTCGGTGAGCACGATCCGTCCCTTCACCACACCCTCGTAATAGACAAGGGGGAGAAGGGTCTCCACACCGGGAAGGCCGTAAGGAATGTCCAAGAACGTTCCATGCCACCTCTTTTGCTCACGGGTGAACGGACAGTGATCGGTAGCGATGAACGCGAGCGTGCCGGCGCGCAGTCCCTCCCACAGCGCCTTTTGATCGCGTTCCTTACGCAGGGGTGGCATCACCGAAAACAAGTGCCCCTCTGGCTCCTTGTACACATCCTCGGTCAAAAGGAGGTACTGAGGACCCGTTTCCCCGGTGATGTGCACCCCGTACATCCGGGCGCGGCGGAGTGCCTCCAACCCCAGGGCGGAACTCACGTGCACCACGTGCAACCGAGCTCCGGTCTCCCCGGCGAGCACGGCCGCTTCCGCAATGGCCAGTCCCTCGCAGATCGGCGGACGGGTTCTTGGGTAGGAGTCCATCGCGGTCTTCTGAGCGGGAGTGAGCTGCGTAAGGAGCGATTCGATAATCAGATCGTCCTCGGCATGCACCAACGCCACCCCTCCGAGGGCCGCGATCTTGCGGAAGGCGTGGTAGAGCACTGCGGAGTCCGAGCGCTGTCCGAGCGAGCCGTAGGTCATGTAGAACTTGAAGCTTCCCACCCCGGCGGCGAAAGCGTGCTCAAATTCCTCTTCCCGGCCCGGTTCCCAGCCGATCACCTCCGCGTGGAGCGCATAGTCCACTGCTGCACGCCGTGCCTCCTGCCTGCGCGCGGTAATTTCCTCCGGAATAGTGGTACCCGGGTCCCCTACAGTAAAATCGATGATCGTCGTCACCCCGCCGCACGCTGCGGCTATCGTTCCGGTGAGGAAATCGTCGCTTGAACTGATCCCGTAGTTCTCGGCGGCCATGTGGGTATGGGCATCGATCACCCCGGGAAACACGAGCTTTCCAAAAGCGTCGATCGCTTCTCTGCCGACAAGTTCGCGGCCGATGGCGATGATCCGCTCTCCCCGAATTCCAATGTCGGCTTGAACCGTGCTGTGTGGGGTGACAATGGTACCGCCGCGGACCACCAGATCGATCATCTGTCTTCCCTTTCTACTTTAAGCTCGAGCGCACCGCGCGGGCAGGCGGAGGAGCACAGTCCGCACAACCGGCACCGTGCCGGATCGATTTCACGAGGACTCACCCGGGCTTGATACGGGCAGATAGACACGCACACTCCGCAATCGGGGCATAACTCC